>NZ_JBHJRC010000050.1:0-36625 GCF_042261735.1 Kitasatospora sp. NPDC056327
GGCCGGACCGACCGGCGGACGGAACGGCAGCCCGGTCACCGGGACCTCCGCCACCACCTCGACGGCGTCCCCCTCGCGGTCCACCGCGCAGGAGACCACGGCGGCCGCCTGCGCGGTCGCGACGGCACCGGCCCGCCCGCAGCCTCCGTCCGCGTCCAGCAGCAGCCCGTCGGCCGCCGCGAGTGCCGCCAGGTCCGCGGCGGACTCCGCCCGGTGGCGGGCACCGACCACCGCACCCACCGAGAGCGCGGCGGCGAACACCAGACAGCCGAGCACCGCACACACCAGCAGCCAGACCGTCGCCGAACCGGCGTCGCTCCGGGGCCCGCCGCCGTACACCGACGGCACCCGTCCGGCCCGCCACCGCCCGCACTTCGGCCGCCGGGTCCGGCGTGCCCCGGCCACGGTGCGCCCCCTCAGCCCGGCCATGCGCCGGCCCCTCCCTCCGCTCCTCGCAGGGTGTCCTCCCGGGCCGCGACGGCGGTGGCGCTCAGCCGTACCGCCAGTACCTCGGCGAACCGCCCCGGCGCCCCGTACGGCGCGTCCACGGTGACCCGGACGCTGTCCGGCGCCAGGTCGACCAGGACCGCGGCCCCGGCCGGTGCCGCCGCCCTCGCCGCCCCGGCGGCATCGGCGTCCCCGCGGGCGGCCGCCCTGGCCCCCACCCGCGCCGCGTCGACGCAGCGGAGCTGGGCGGCCGCCGCGAGCACGCCCCAGACCAGCAGCGCCCCCAGCAGCACCAGCGCCGGCAGGGCGACGGCGGTCTCCGCGGTGACGAAGCCGCCGTCGCCGCGGACCCGCCGCCGCCGTCCCGATCCCGGACTCGGTCCCGGGTCAAGACCCGGGTCAGGCCCCGGCCAGAACCGTCCGGACCGCCGGAGGCGGCGGCCCGACGGCCGGTCAGGTCGCATGGAGCGCCCGGTCCAGGGCCGCGGCCAGCGCTTCGAGCACGGCCGCGCTCGTCGCCACCTTGTACAGGGCGGCACCGATGGCGCACGCCCCGAGGGTGCCGACCGCGTACTCCGCGGTGGTCATCCCCGCGTCCGGGCGGTACCGGGAACGGCCCCGGCGCCGGAGTGCCCGCGGGATCCGGTCCACCGGCCGCGCGGGCGGGTGTCCCGCCCCGGGTCCGGCGGCGGTCATGGGCTCGATGGTCACGTTCATGGTTGCTCTCCTTGCCTCGAAATCCGACAGAGACCGCCGGGCCCACGACCGCACCGATCCGGCGGTCCCGTTTCCGACGTGCTCGGGTGTTGCGTCACATCGCCCGCGAGAAGGCCGTGGTGAGCCCCACCACCACCGGGGCGACACCGACCAGGACGAACGCCGGGAGGAAGCACAGTCCCAGCGGCGCCGTCGCGAGCACTCCCGCCCGGCGGACACGGGCGTGGGCCGCCCGGACGGCCTCGGCCCGCTGCCCGCTCGCGAGCCCGGTGAGCGCTGCCGCCGCCGGGGCGCCGGTCAGGCTCGTCCGGACCAGGCACCGGGCCAGTGGTGCCAGCGACGGGTGCGCCTCGCCGAGCCGGTGCCAGCAGAGCTCGGGCGGCGCCCCCAGCGCGAGTTCTGCCGCGGTCACCAGCAGCAACGGCCCCATCGGGGCGTCCACGCTCGCGCCGACCGCCGCGACGGCCGCCACCGGTGAGGGGGCGGAGCCCAGGCAGGCGGCCAGCAGCTCGGCGGTGAGCGGCAGCTGCCGCGCCAGGCGCTCCTCCTCCATCGCCGCCCGCCGCTCGGCCGGGGACCTCGCGCGCGGCAGCCACCGGTGCAGCCCGGCCGCCAGCACCCCGCCCGTCACCAGCCCTCCCGGCCCGCCGAGGAAGGCCGCCGTTCCCAGCCCCGCGCCCAGCGCCCACGCCGTCCTGCGGGCCCGTTCCGGCACAGTCCTTCGCGGCGACCCGCCGCTCGCCCCCGCTCCTGGCCCCGGCCTCCCGCCGGCCCGCCGTGACCGGGGCTGGCGGCCCCGGCCCGTCAGGGCGTCCGCACGCCGCCGCACGCACCGCCCGCGCCGGACCGGGCCGCCCGCCACCGCGACCACGGCCAGCACGCCGACCGCTCCCAGCACGGCCCACTCCGTCGCCCGCACCGTCCGCACCCACCTCCTCCGGACCACACCTCGGGTCCCTCGATCCGTCCTCCACCGCGGCGGGCCCTTCGCGCACCGGCCCGCGCCCGGCGGACCCCGCGCTCCCGCTCCGCGCCGTCCGGCCCCCTCGCGGGAGGACCGGTCCTCCCGCCGGGCGGGCGCCGTGCTTCACCCGGGCGTCGTCTCCCTGCGGAGCGCCCCGGCCGGCCGGTCGGGCCGGGTGCCGGCCGGGGTGTCGCCCCGAAGCCACTCCCGCACCCGGTCGGGGACGTCACCGCCGCTCGCCGTCGGGGGCGGCGCGACCCGCCGCCCCGACGTGCACAGCACGGCGTCCTGCACGGCCGACCGGACGATGCGGGCGGTCCAGACCAGTCCCAGCCCCTCCAGAACCGCGCCCACCGTGAGGAAGCCCAGCCCTGCGGGCGTGTGCAGCAGGACCTCCAGCGGCCGGGCTCCGAGGGCGGTGCCGAGCAGCAGACCGGCCGGCGGCAGGGCCGCCAGCACGGCGACCGTCGTGCGCGGCGCCGCCAGCTCCGCGGCGATCTCCTCGGCCAGCGCCCGTTCGGTGCGCAGCGCTTCGGCGACCCCGTCCAGCCCCGCCGCCAGACCCGCCCCGCCGGCGGAGGAGGTCCGCCAGCAGGCGGCCACCGCGGCCGCCCCGCTCCCGCCCGGCAGTTCGGCGAGCAGCCGGAACGCCGCGGGCACGTCCGCCCCGTACCGGCCGGCCGCGAGCCTGGCGACCGGTTCGGCGCCGAGCCGGCCCAGCGTCACGGAGTCGGCGGCGATCCGCGCGGTCACCAGGTGCAGCGCCTGTTCGGGCGTCGCCCCGACGCGCAGCTCGCCCGCGAGTCCGGCGCAGAGCTCCATCACGGCGACCGCCCGGTCCCGGGCTTCGGCCGCCACCGCACGCCGCCGGCGCCACCGCCCCGCCGGCAGCACGGCCACGACCGCCACCAGCACCGGCACGGGCGAGCCCGTCGCCCACCCGGCCGCCGCTCCGACGGGCAGGAGCAGCAGTTCGGGCCGTCCCCGGACGGCTTGCCGGAGGCCGCCCGACCACCGCACGACCGCCTCCGCCGCACGCGCCGCCGGGCCGTCGACGCCGTCACCGTCGCCGACCGCGTCCGCCGGCAGCACTCCGACCCACCGGCCGCCCGCCACCTGCCGCTGAAGCCCGCACCACCCCGCCACCGCGACCACGAACAGCACCAACACCCACCACAGCGCCGTCTCGTCACCCACCACGGCCACCACCTCCCTCGCCGTCGGCACAACCACCACGGCCACCACGCCCGCCATCGCGGGCCCTGCACTGACACCAGCCGCTCCCCGCCGCCGGCCCGACAGCCCGCACAGCCCCCGGCCCGTCGGCGGACGGAGCGATCCGGCCCGACCCGTCCGGGCGCCGGCCCATGTGGCTCCCACCCGGACCGCACGGCCCGCCCGGTCCGCTCACCCGCCCCGGCCGCCGCCTCCTTCCCGTCGCCCGCCCGGCCCGCTTCCCGCCCTCAGGAGCAGCAGCGCGCCCGCCGCGCAGCCGCCCAGGACCAGTCCGAACACCGCCTCCACCGCCCGCGCGGTCACGGCGCCCCGCTCACGGGTGCCGCTCCCCGCGCGGCCAGCAGTCGGCCCAGCCGCTCCCAGCCGGGCCCCGGCACCGTGGCGCCTTCCGCCGTGAACGCCACCGCCGGGGTGGTGACGGCGAGGCCCTGCCGATCACCGCCCAGGGTGTGGATCTCGGCGATCCTGCGCCGCCCGGTGCCCGGCTCGCGGGCCAGGTGCACGACCAGGTCGAGCGCCGCCCGGAGCTGGCTGTGCAGGGCCGCACGGTCCAGCCCGGCCAGCGAGCCGAGCGCCTCCAGCCGGACCGGCACGTCCGCGGCCGTGTTGGCGTGGACCGTCCCGGTGCCGCCGTCGTGGCCGGTGTTGAGGGCGGCCAGCAGATCGGCCACCTCGGCCCCGCGCACCTCTCCGATCACCAATCGGTCGGGCCGCATCCGCAGTGCCTGGCGGACGAGGTCCCGCAGGGTGAGCTCGCCCAGCCCCTCCTGGTTGGGCGGCCGGCCCTGCAGCCGCACCACGTGCGGGTGGTCGGGCCGCAGTTCGGCGGAGTCCTCGGCGATGACGATCCGCTCCTCCGGACCGACCAGGCCAAGCAGCGCCGCGAGGAGGGTGGTCTTCCCCGTGCCGGTGCCCCCGCTGACCAGGAACGAGAGCCGGGCCCGCACGACGGCGGCCAGCAGCTCGCCGCCGCGCGGCGGGAGCGTCCCGGCGGCCACCAGCTCGTCGAGCGTGAACGGCCGGGGCCGGCACACCCGCAGCGAGATGTGGGTGCAGCCGTCGGCGACCGGCGGCAGGACGGCGTGCAGCCGCGTGCCGTCCGGCAGCCGCGCGTCCACCCAGGGCCGCGCGTCGTCGAGCCGCCGCCCGGCCGCCGTGGCGAGGCGGTGGGCCAGCCGGCGCACCGCCTCGGGGCCGGCGAACCGGACTCCGGTGGCCCGGCGCAGCCCGCCGCCCCGGTCGAACCAGATCTCGTCCGGGCCGTTGACCAGGACGTCCGTGACGTCGGGCGCCGCCAGCAGCCGCTCCAGCGGGCCCGCACCCACCAGTTCGGCGCACAGCGAGCGCACGGTGTCGAGGGCGTCGTCGCCGCCGAGCGAGGGCCGGGCGGCCCGCAGGGCCGTCGCCACGGCCCCCGCGGTCGGCGGTGCCCCGGACTCCGCCAGCCGCAGCCGGACGGCGTCCACGAGCGCGGCGGCGCGCTCCTCCCGCGCCGTCCGGCCGTAGGGGTTCGGCTCCGGCCACGGCCCGCCCGCAGCGGCCCCGGGGCCCGGGACGCTCCGCAGCGCCCGCCGCCGCGGCCCGTCCCCGTGACGTCCGTCCCCGCCACGCCCGTCCCCGTGCTGTCCGGCTTCGCGGTCACCGCCGTGACAGGACTCCGCCTCGCCACCGGACCTGCGCAGACGCACCATCAGTAGACACCCCCTTCGACCGCCGGCACCTGCGGCAGCACCTCGTCCAGGAACGCCCCGCAGAAGCGCGCGAGCGGTCCGTCCTCCCGGATGCCGGGCGGCACGCCGCGTTCGAGGTCGGCGGCCAGACCGGGCTCCGGCTCCAGCACTCCGGCGAGCTGCATCCGCAGCCCCCGCGCGATCCGGTGCGCGGGGAGCCCGAGGGGCCCCGGCGGCCGCACCACCGCCCTGACGTCGTCGAGCCGCATCCGGACCGCGGCCGCCACCCGGTCGGCGGCGGCCACCGCACGCAGTTCGGCCGGCACCACCAGCAGCGCCGTGTCGGCCTGCTCCAGCGCCTGCCCGGCCGCCGGATCCAGCCGTCTGGGGACGTCGACCACCACCAGGCCGCCCCGCCTGCGGGCGGCGGCGAGGACGCTGCGCATGGCCTCGGGCGGCACCGCGAGGGTGTCACCGCGGTCCCAGGACAGGCAGGACAGCGTGCCGAGCCGCTTGAGCGCGGGCAGTGCCCTGGCCAGCTCGGTGCCGCTCACCCGTCCCCGGGAGCCCGCGAGGTCCGGCCAGCGCAGGCCGGCCGCCGTCTCGCCGCCGAGCAGGATGTCGAGCCCGCCACCGAGCGGGTCGCCGTCGACGAGGGCGGTCCGCAGGCCCCGGCGCGCGGCGGTGACCGCGAGCGCGCAGGCCAGGGTGGAGGCACCCGCGCCGCCCCGGCCTCCGAGGACGGCGACGGTGCGCGCGGGGGCGCCGACGCCCTCGACCGCGTCGGCGACGCGGTCGAGCAGCCAGGTCTCGGCCTCGGGCAGGAACAGCACGTGTTCCGCGCCGAGTTGGACGGCCCGGACCCAGATGCCCGCGTCGTCGAGATCCAGCCCGAGCAGCAGCACCCCGGGTCTGCGGGGCAGTCCGGCGAACTGCGCGGAGCGGTCGTCGCCGACCAGGACCAGCGGCGCGCCCTCCCAGAGCTCGCGCGGCGGCGTGCCCCGGACCAGCCTCGGCTCGGTGCCGGCCGCCGCGCAGATCCGCAGCAGGTGCTCGGCGAGGCCTTCGTCCCCGGTGAGGACGAGCGGCCCGGAGTGCTCCGGTCCGCCGGCGGCGGCGTGATCGGTGACGGGCTTCGACATGGCGGCTCCCCTGTCCTGGTGCCCGGCCGCGCTCGGCGGCCGGACACCCTCCGGTCGGTCCGGCAGCCGGCCGGCGGACCCGCAGCGCGGGGCCCGTCGACCGCTGCCGGGCATCACGGTGGACGGTGATCCCGTTTCCGTCCGGCGGGTTGCGATTCCCTGTGGACAACTCGTGGGCTGTGGAGGAAAACGTTCACCCGGAAGGGGGGCTATTGGACAAAGAATTGACGAAACGGGCTCACGGAGATGAACCGCCATACCGGAGCCGCCCGATAGCGCGGCACCGGCCGCACGCTCCACCCGGGCAGGTCCGGACCCCATTCCCGAAGCCACGGAAGCAGGGGCCGGCCATGAGCAGGACCCTACGGATCATCTACGGAGAGTGACCAAAGCAGCGGGAGAACCTCGACCGCCGACACCCCCCGTAGACGTCGCCGAGGCCGACCGGCGGATCCCGGCAACGGGGCGTTCAAGCCCTGAAAATGGCCCTGGACGTGCGACGACCCCCGCCGGGGGGGAGAGCGGGGGTCGTCTATCCACGGCCCGACTCGGGGGGGAGGAGCCGGACCGGGTTAGCACGGTCGCGAACGATCCGTGACTTCCATGGTGTACCCGAGCGGCCAGAAACACAAACCCGCACGCCCTTGAGTACGCCGAATGGCGGGCTGTTTTGCGGTGCCCTCTATCCTCGGTTCCCGTGGACACCACCGAGAACGCCGACGAGTACGCCGACGAGTCCCCGGACTCCACCGCCGCAGCCGACGGAACCGGCGGGGCGCCCGGGCCCGCCGGGACGCCCGTGACGGGCGCGCGCCGCGGAGCCCCCGGTTCCGGCCCCTCGGAGGCCCGCCCGCAGGCCCCGCGACCGCGACCGGCGGGTCCGCGCACCGCCGCCTTCTTCGACCTCGACAAGACGATCATCGCCAAGTCGAGCGCCCTGGCGTTCAGCCGTCCGTTCTACCAGGGCGGTCTGATCAACCGTCGGGCCGTCCTGCGAAGTGCGTACGCCCAGTTCGTCTTCCTGGTGGGCGGCGCGGACCACGACCAGATGGAGAAGATGCGCGAGTACCTCTCCGCGCTCACCCGGGGCTGGAACGTCCAGCAGGTCCGCGAGATCGTCGCCGAGACCCTGCACAACCTGATCGACCCGATCATCTACGACGAGGCCGCCTCCCTCATCGAGCAGCACCACGCGGCCGGCCGCGACGTGGTCATCGTCAGCAGCTCGGGCTCCGAGGTGGTCGAGCCGATCGGCGCGCTGCTCGGCGCCGACCACGTGATCGCGACCCGGCTGAAGGTCGAGGACGGCTGCTACACCGGCGAGATCGACTACTACGCCTACGCCGAGAACAAGGCGGCCGCGATCCGGGAGCTGGCCGCGGTCGAGGGCTACGACCTGGCCGAGTGCTACGCCTACAGCGACTCGTCCACGGACCTGCCGCTGCTGGAGGCGGTCGGCCACCCCTCGGCGGTCAACCCGGACCGGGCGCTGCGCAAGGAGGCGGTGGCCCGCGAGTGGCCGGTGCTGGTCTTCGACAAGCCGGTGGAACTCCGGCGGCGGCTCCCGGAGTTCTCGGCGCCGAGCCGCTCGGTACTGACGGCGGTGGCGGTCGGCACGGCCGTGCTGACGGCCGGGATCGTCTGGTACGCGGCCCGGCGCCGCCGCGCCGCGGCCTGAGCTCCGGGGGTGTCCGCCTTCCCGCGGCGGGCACCCCTACAGCCTTGGACAAAACGGTCAAAAGCCGAAGACTGCGCTTTTCGGGTTCCCCTTTCGGCCGAAACGCGATACAAATGAAGCACGGCCCGCGAGACCCGGTCAGGACCGAAGAGGTCAAACCGACAACGCAGTTCAGGCCCCACGGACCGCACGCACAGATGACCGAGCACCCACATGCAGCCGACCCGCTGTCGGGCCGCCTGACCAGACGAACGGGCAGGATCCCCGTCTGATCGGCATTTCCGGTGCATGCATGGTCACCCGGCACCTGTGCCAGCGGCGGCACCGAGCAGGACCAGGTGCCGCCGCATCCCTGTGCGCGGGCCGGCCCCGGGCGCCCGCCCGAAGCACCCTCAGACCATGCCGCGCTGCATCGCCTCGCAGACCGCCGTGCTCTCCCGCACGCCGAGCCGCAGCGCGCGGCCGCAGTGGTCGATCCAGGCCGCCAGCCCCTCCGGAGTCCCCGCCAGGTAGCCCGCCAGCGCCCGCCGGTACGCGTCCGTCCCCAGTTCCACCAGACCGACCTCGGCCGGGCAGATGGACTTCGGGTCGAGCCCCTCGGCGATCAGCACGATCCGCTGGGCGGCCCGGGCGATCAGGCCGTTGTACGCACCGAACGGCCGCAGTGCCAGCAGTTCGCCGTGCACCACCGAGGCGACCACCAGGGCCGGCGTCCCGACGCCCTGCCCCTCCGCACGGGCCACCAGCAGCCGGGAGAGCTGGTCGAGCCGGGCGGCGACCTCCTCCGGCCCGGGCGCCGCCGGCAGTACGGGCACCTGCCCGTCCGCCACCGCGGGGGCCGCCCGGCCCTGCTCCGCCGCGACGCCCTCCACCGGCTCCAGCGCCAGCGGGAACAGGTCGTCGGCACCCTCCCCCGCCCGGCGCGGCCGGCCCGCCGCGGGATCGGCGTCCCCGACCGCCAGCAGGTGCAGCCGTGCCAGCACCTGGAGCGGCGAGTGCCGCCAGACGCTCAGCAACTGGCCCGCCTCGGCCGCGACGCGCAGCGCCGCGCCCACCGCCCGGCTCCCGGGGTCGGCGCCGAAGTCACTGCGCCGCCGGACCTCCTCCAGCGGCCAGTCGGCCCCGGCCAGCGCCGCGGACGCGCGGGCGCCGCGCAGGGCGGCCTCGGAGGTGACCTCGGCCGCGCGGCGGCGCATCACCCGGTGACCGTAGAGGCGGTCGACGGCCTTGCGCACCCCGGCCACCGCGTCGGGCACTCCGGGGAGCTGGGCCAGCGGGGCGAGGGGATCTGTTCCAGTGCTCACCTACCCGAGAGTAATGACCCGGGGGCCCCGGCCGGAACAGCAGTCCCGCATCACTCGATTGAGGCAATCCTCACTTCCCTCCGGCGAACACCCCCAAACCCCGGCTAGCATGACCACCGCCGAAGACGACAACGATTACCAACTCGGAAGATCGTCCTCGGAGCATCGTCGACCTCGCCCCGGCGCGCACCCGCGACCGCGGCGGGCCCAGGAGCGAGAGCCGGAGTCCCAAGATGAAGATCGCCTTCGTCGGCAAGGGCGGCAGCGGCAAGACCACGCTGTCCGCGCTGTTCATCCGCCATCTGGCCGCCGCGGGCCGACCGGTCCTCGCCGTCGACGCCGACATCAACCAGCACCTCGGCCCGGCCCTGGGGCTGACGGACGACCAGGCCGCGGCACTGCCCTCGCTCGGGGCCCACCTGCCGGAGATCAAGGAGTACCTGCGCGGCGGGAACCCGCTGATCCGCTCCGCCGAGGAGATGATCAAGACCACCCCGCCGGGCCGCGGCTCGCGACTGCTCCGGATCGTCGAGGAGAACCCCGTCTACGCCGCCTGCGCCCGCCCGGTCGCGCTCGACGAGGGCTCGGTGCGGCTGCTGGCCACCGGCGCGTTCACCGAGGAGGACCTCGGGGTCGCCTGCTACCACTCCAAGGTCGGCGCGGTCGAGCTGCTGCTGAACCACCTGGTCGACGGCCGCGACGAGTACGTGGTGACCGACATGACGGCCGGCTCCGACTCCTTCGCCTCGGGGCTGTTCACCCGCTTCGACCTCACCTTCCTGGTCGCCGAGCCCACCCGCAAGGGCGTCTCGGTCTACCGCCAGTACCGGGACTACGCGCGCGACTTCGGCGTGCGGCTGCGGGTCGTCGGCAACAAGGTGCAGGGCCCTGAGGACCTGGACTTCCTGCGCCGGGAGGTCGGCGAGGACCTGCTGACCGCCTTCGGTCAGTCCGACTGGGTGCGCCGCCTGGAGCAGGGCGCGGAGCCTCCGCTGCGCGCCCTCGAAGCATCCGGCCGCGCCGTGCTGGACGAGCTTCGCGCGGCGGCAGACGCCTCGTACGGCCTGCGGGACCCCCGCCGGTACACCGAGCAGGCCGTCCTCTTCCACCTGCGCAACGCCGAGAGCTGGGCCAACGCCAAGGTCGGCATCGACCTCGCCTCCCAGGTCGACCCGGACTTCGTGCTCGGCGGCGAGCCCGCCGCGGCCGGCGCGACCGCCTGACCGCAGGACCCGGGATCCACGGATCCGCCGCAGCGACCACGGGCCGCGCTCCCCCGCACGGGGACCGCGGCCCACGTGCGTCCGGACCCGCACGCCACCAGCAGATTCCCGACCGTTCGACCACCACCCAATGGGGTGAATGCGGTGGTTATTCGCTGTCGCTCCGGATCACGCTGTGCAAAGCTCTCATTACCCTCGGTTTACCGAGTCTTGATGTTCCGCATTCGTCCCGCTGCCCCTCGCCGTGGCCTGGCTCCTCCCAGCGCCCCGCCGAGCGGCCACGGGACGGCCCGATGGTCCAGGTCCCGGCCGGTGACGCCCGCACCCCCGGCCCGACCGCACCATCCCGCCACACCGTCGCGACCCACGACAGCCGATCCGCTCCACCGGGTCCGCACCCGGACCCACCGCCGGACCTGACTGCGTTCGTTCCCCGGACAGACGGGAAGACCCATGAGCACCGACATCTCCAGTGCCCCCATCGCCTCCGACACCACCGACCACGCCCCACCGGGCCGACGTCCCCGCGCCGCCTGGGCACTGGACCTCTCGGCCTCCCTGGTGGTGTTCCTGATCGCCGTGCCGTTCTCCCTCGGCATCGCCCTGGCCACCGGCGCCCCGCTCACCGCCGGCCTGGCCGCGGCGGCGGTCGGCGGCATCGTGGTCGGTCTGTTCGGCGGCACTCCCCTGCAGGTCAGCGGCCCCTCCGCCGCGCTCACCGTGATCACCGCCGGCCTCATCTCGCAGTACGGCTGGCAGGCCACCTGTGCCATCACCCTCGCCGCGGGCCTGCTCCAGCTCCTGCTCGGGGTCCGCCGGGTGGCCCGCACCGCGCTGGCGGTCTCACCCGCGATCGTGCACGGCATGCTGGCCGGCGTCGGCCTCGCCATCGCCATCGCCCAGCTGCACGTCGTGCTCGGCGGCTCCCCGCAGAGCTCGGCGGTCGCCAACCTGCTGGCCCTGCCCGGCCAGCTGGCGGGGCCGCACCCCGCTGCCGTGACCGTCGGCGCGGTCACCGCCGCCGTCCTGCTCGCCTGGCCCCGGCTGGGCCGGCTCCCCGGCCGGTACGGGGAGTTCGGCGCCCGCCTGGCCGGGGTCCCCGGCCCGCTCGTCGCCGTCGGCGCCGCCACCGCGCTCGCCCTCGGACTGGACCTGCGGCTCGCCCGGGTCGAGCTGCCCGCCTGGCAGCCCCACGACCTCCTCCCCGACCTGCCGCACGGCGCGCCGCTCGCCGTCCTGGCCGCCGTGCTGACCGTCACCGCCGTGGCGAGCGTCGAGTCGCTGCTCTCCGCCGTCGCGGTCGACCGGATGTCGCGCCGCAGCGGGGACCTCGACCGCGAACTGCGCGGCCAGGGCATCGCCAACGTGGTCAGCGGACTGGTCGGCGGACTGCCGATCGCCGGCGGCGCGGTGCGCAGCACGGCCAACGTCCGGGCCGGCGCGCAGAGCCGCCGCTCCTCGGTGCTGCACGGGGTGTGGGTGCTGGCGGCCGCGCTGGCGCTCACCGGCGGGCTGCGCCGGATCCCGCTCGCCGCGCTCGCCGCGCTGGTGCTGGTGGTCGGCCTGCAGATGGTGAGCTTCGCGCACATCCGCAAGGTGCACCGGCACCGCGAGTTCCCGGTGTACCTGATCACCGTGGTCGCGGTGGTGCTGTTCGGCGTCCTGCCGGGGGTCGCGCTGGGCGCGGCGACGGCCGTGCTGCTCGCGCTCCACCGGCTGACCCGCGCCCACGTGGACGTCCTGACCGGCCCCGACGGCTCGTTCACGGTGGAGACGCACGGTCCCCTCACCTTCGCCGCGGTGCCCCGGCTCAGCCGGGCGCTGGCCGGCATCCCGGCCGGCGCCGAGGTCGCCGTCGTGCACGACGGCTCCTTCCTCGACCACGCCGCCTACGAGACCGTGCACAGCTGGCGCACCGGCCACCAGGCGGTCGGCGGGCGGGTGTCGATGGTGACCCGCCGCCAGGACGACGAGGTGCTCGACCCGGACGGCACGGTCCGGGCCGGCAGCTCCCCGGGACCGCACCGCTGCCGCGCCTGGACGCCCTGGGTCGGTCACCACTGCATCGAGCAGCAGGAGGATCCGCACGGCCGGCTGCTGGACGGGGTCCGGGGGTTCCAGCTGCACACCGCCCCGCTGGTGCGGCCCGAGCTGGCCCGGCTCGCCCGGGAGGGCCAGACCCCCTCCCAGCTCTTCCTGACCTGCGCCGACTCCCGGATGGTCACCAGCATGATCACCAACAGCGGCCCGGGCGACCTCTTCACCGTCCGCAACGTCGGCAACCTGGTGCCGGCGCCGCACGAGCCGGGCGCGGCCGACGACTCCGTCGCGGCGGCGGTGCAGTACGCGGTCGAGGTGCTGGAGGTGCGCTCGATCACGGTCTGCGGCCACTCGGGCTGCGGAGCGATGAAGGCGCTGCTGGACGGGGTGCACGAACAGCCCGGACGGCCCACCCCGCTGGCCCGCTGGCTGCGCAACGGCCGCGGTTCGCTGGACCGGCTCCGCCGGGTTCCGGCGGAGTTCGCCGACCGGCCCGTGGTGGACCTCGGCGAGCAGCTCTGCATCACCAACGTGGTCCAGCAGCTGGACCAGCTGATGGCCAACCCCGCGGTGGAGCGCCGGGTGGCCGGGGGCACCCTGCGGCTGGTCGGCATGTACTTCGACTTCGCGACCGCGCAGGCGTACGTGCTCGACCGGGAGAGCGGGCGGTTCGGTCCCGTCGAGGCCCTGGCACCGGTGGCCACCGCCGACGCGGCCCCGGCGCCCGCGCCGGGGGACGGGGCGTCCGCGGGCGGTCAGGGGGCGCCCGCCGCGCGGCAGGAGCGCGACACGCCCGGACATCTCAAGGAATTCGAACAGGTTCCGGCCGACGGCCCCGCCGTCGCGGCGCCGGCCGGCGAGGGAGGAGGCCCCGGTCTGGCCGCCTGAGGGCCGGGCCCGTGTCCCGCCCGGGCGGGCCGGGGACGCGGGCCCGCCCGTCCCGCCCGGTCCGGGGCTCCGGCGACCTCGGGCGACCGTTCGATGCCCGGTCAAAGGTCTACACCAATTATCCGGAGCCTCTTGTCAACTGACCTCTTCGCCTGGTGAGCTGTGCGCTGGGACACACGGGACAATCCCCACGCACGGGAAAGACCCCGATCATGACTCATGAGGAGTGCGCGTTGAGCAACGAGAGCCTGGCCAACCTGCTCAAGGAGGAGCGGCGTTTCGCCCCGCCGGCAGAGCTCGCCGCAGCCGCCAACGTCACCGCGGCCGCGTACGCTCAGGCCTCCGAGGACCGCCTCGGCTTCTGGGCCGAGCAGGCCCGCCGCCTCACCTGGGCCGTCGAGCCCACCGAGACCCTCGACTGGTCCAACCCGCCGTTCGCCAAGTGGTTCGCCGACGGCAAGCTCAACGTGGCCTACAACTGCGTCGACCGGCACGTCGAGGCCGGCAACGGCGACCGCGTCGCCATCCACTTCGAGGGCGAGCCCGGCGACGGCCGCTCGATCACCTACGCCCAGCTCAAGGACGAGGTCTCGCAGGCCGCCAACGCACTGCTGGAGCTCGGTGTCACCAAGGGCGACCGGGTCGCGGTCTACCTGCCGATGATCGCCGAGGCGGTCGTCGCGATGCTCGCCTGTGCCCGGATCGGCGCCACCCACTCGGTGGTCTTCGGCGGCTTCTCCGCCGACGCCGTGGCCTCCCGCATCCAGGACGCCCAGGCCAAGCTGGTCATCACCGCAGACGGCGGCTACCGGCGCGGCAAGCCGTCCGCCCTCAAGCCGGCCATCGACGAGGCACTGACCAAGGTCGAGGGCGTCGAGCACGTCCTGGTCGTGCGCCGCACCGGCCAGGAGGTCGCCTGGACCGAGGGCCGCGACGTCTGGTGGCACGAGGCCACCGCCCGCCAGTCCACCGAGCACACCCCCGAGGCGCACGACGCCGAGCACCCGCTCTTCATCCTCTACACCTCGGGCACCACCGGGAAGCCCAAGGGCATCCTGCACACCTCGGGCGGCTACCTCACCCAGGCCAGCTACACCCACCACGCCGTCTTCGACCTCAAGCCGGAGACCGACGTCTACTGGTGCACCGCCGACATCGGCTGGGTCACCGGCCACTCGTACATCGTCTACGGCCCGCTCGCCAACGGCGCAACCCAGGTGATCTACGAGGGCACCCCGGACACCCCGCACCAGGGCCGGTTCTGGGAGGTCGTCCAGAAGTACGGCGTGACCATCCTCTACACCGCGCCCACCGCGATCCGCACCTTCATGAAGTGGGGCGACGACATCCCCGCGAAGTTCGACCTGTCCTCGCTGCGGGTGCTGGGCAGCGTCGGCGAGCCGATCAACCCCGAGGCGTGGATCTGGTACCGCGAGCACATCGGCGCCGGCAAGGCCCCGATCGTGGACACCTGGTGGCAGACCGAGACCGGCGCGATGATGATCAGCCCGCTGCCGGGCGTCACCGAGACCAAGCCGGGCTCCGCCCAGCGCGCGCTGCCGGGCATCGCGGCCACCGTGGTCGACGACAACGCCGTCGAGGTCCCGAACGGCTCCGGCGGCTACCTGGTGCTCACCGAGCCGTGGCCGTCCATGCTGCGCACCATCTGGGGCGACGACCAGCGCTACATCGACACCTACTGGTCGCGCTTCGAGGGCCGCTACTTCGCCGGTGACGGTGCCAAGAAGGACGAGGACGGCGACATCTGGCTGCTCGGCCGGGTCGACGACGTCATGCTGGTCTCCGGCCACAACATCTCGACCACCGAGGTCGAGTCCGCCCTGGTCGGGCACCCGGCGGTGGCCGAGTCCGCCGTGGTCGGCGCCACCGACGCCACCACCGGCCAGGCGATCGTCGCCTTCGTCATCCTGCGCGGCACGGCCACCGACAGCCCCGAGCTGGTCGAGGAGCTGCGGGCGCACGTCGGCCGCACGCTCGGCCCGATCGCCAAGCCCAAGCAGATCAAGGTCGTCGGCGAGCTGCCGAAGACCCGCTCCGGCAAGATCATGCGCCGCCTGCTGCGCGACATCGCCGAGGGCCGCGAGGTCGGTGACACCACCACGCTGGCCGACTCCACCGTGATGAACCTCATCCAGGCCCAGCTGCCGCCGGCCGGCAGCGAGGGCTGACCGGAAGCGGAGAAACCCTGACGGTGCCCCGGGCGGTCGTGACCGCCCGGGGCACCGCCGTGTCCGGGCACCGCCATGGGCCGGGCCCGGGCCCGGGATCTGGCCCGGGATCGGGATCGGGATCTGGCCCGGAACCCGCGTCCGGGCACCGCCACGGCCGGGAAGCGACCACCTCCGGGAAACGCCGTTCCCGGTGTGCTCCGGGCCACGGGCCACGGGCCACGGCCGTCGCCGTGTGGCCGCCGAGGCTTTAGTCCTGAATCATGACAATCAGGATGTCGCCTTGTCACACCCGCTAGAATGTCAACGACGCATCAAGATCCGCGTCACAGGGCGAGCCGGGAAGTCTGGTCGGCGATGCACCACCGGTGCATCCACACACCGTCCCCTCGCCCCCAGGAGGCCGCGCGTGGCCAGCCAGCCGCCCGTCCACGAGCCGACGAACCGACGCCGCCAGCTCCTCGGCAGGCTGTCGCTCCCCGAGCGCACCTTCATCACCGACGCCCTGCGGACCGAAACGGTCGGCGGCGTCCTGCTGCTCGCCGCAGCGGTCGTCGCACTGGTCTGGGCCAACGTCTGGCCGGACGCCTACGAGGCCGTCCTCGACCACACCGTCGGCCCCTCCGCCCCGCTCCACCTGGACCTCAGCCTGGGCACCTGGGCCAAGGACGGCCTGCTGACCGTCTTCTTCTTCGTGGCCGGGATCGAGCTCAAGCGCGAGTTCGTGGCGGGCGAGCTGCGCAGCCCCAGCGCCGCGATGCTGCCCGTCATCGCCGCCGTCTGCGGGGTCGCGCTGCCCGCCGTCCTGTTCGCCCTCACCAACGCCGGCCCCGGTGGTCACCCGAGCGGGTGGGCCATCCCGACCGCCACCGACATCGCCTTCGCACTCGGCGTGCTCGCCGTGGTCGGCAGCCACCTGCCCTCGGCGCTGCGCGCCTTCCTGCTCACCCTCGCGGTGGTGGACGACCTGATCGCGATCCTGATCATCGCGGTCTTCTACAGCTCCGGCATCAGGTTCTGGGCGCTCGGACTGGCCTTCGCCGGACTCGTGCTGTTCTGGTTCCTGCACCGGCGCGGGGTGCACGGCTGGTACCTGTTCGTGCCGCTCGCCCTGGTGATCTGGGCGCTGATGCACGAGAGCGGGGTGCACGCCACGGTGGCGGGCGTCGCGATGGGCCTGATGCTCCGCTGCCACCGGGAGGAGGGCGAGGAGCAGTCCCCCGGCGAACACATCGAGCACCTGGTGCGCCCCCTCTCGGCCGGGATCGCCGTCCCCGTCTTCGCACTGTTCTCGGCCGGTGTGACGATCTCCGGTCCGGCGCTGCGCGAGGTGTTCACCCAGGCCACGCCGCTCGGCATCGTGATCGGCCTGCTGGTCGGCAAGACCGTGGGCATCTACGGCGGCACCCGGCTGGCCGCCCGCTTCACCCGTGCCGAGCTGAACCCCCAGCTCAAGTGGGCCGACATGTTCGCCGTCTCGGTGCTGGCCGGCATCGGCTTCACCGTCTCGCTGCTGATCAGCGAGCTGGCCTTCCCCGGCGACCCGGCGCTCGCCGACCGCTCCAAGGCCGCCGTCCTGGTGGGCTCGCTGCTCTGCGCGCTGATGGCCACCGTGCTGCTGAAGCTGCGCAACCGGCACTACCGCGAGCTCTGCGAGGAGGAGGACCGCGACCTCGACGGCGACGGCATCCCGGACGTCTACCAGCTCGACGACCCGGCCTGGCAGGCCCGCACGGCCGGGCGGACCGACGGAGCGGAACCGACACGCCCGGCCGACAAGGGGCCCGACGGGACGCGCTGACCCGCCCCGACCGCCGGAACACGTCCCCCCGGCGGGGCCCCGGAGTGGTGCCCGCTCGTCCGGTAGGGGCATGATTCTGAACTGTCGACAGTCCACCGACGCCACCGGGCCCGCCCCGGTCCCCCGGAACCGCCCGGGAGCCGCACGGCCGAAGAGGAGAACCCCTGATGCCCGCAGGAGTCGCAGACCCGTCCAGCAACGGCCGGGCGCCGTACGAGGGCGAGCGTTCGGTGGGGCAGCTGTTCGCCGCGGCCACCGCCGACCTGTCCGCCCTGGTCCACGACGAGATCGCGCTCGCCAAGGCCGAGATCCGCGCCGACGTCAAGCGCGGCGTCTCCGGCGGTGTCTCGCTGGCCGTCGCCGGCGTGGTGGCGCTGGCCGCCGTCCCGATGCTGAGCGCCGCCGCGGCGTTCGGCATCCACGCACTGGGGCTCTCGCTGGGCTGGTCGTTCCTGATCGTGGCCGGCGCCTACCTGCTGCTGGCGGTGCTGCTGGGCCTGCTGGCGCTGCGTTCGTTCAAGAAGATCGAGAAGCCGGTCCGGACCATCGAGGGTGCGCAGAAGACCGCCGACGTCCTGAAGAACGCGCGGCCCCGCCCCGCGACCAAGGAGGAGATCGACCGCGCCCTGGGCCGCATTCCGTAGGCCGGCCCGCCGCCCGCCACCCACCGTCCGCCCGACGGAGCGCCGCGCGGAACCCGGACCGGACACCGGACCGATTTCCGGACTCATTGCCGGACCGGGCACCGGAGGCGGCCGGGTCCGCGCCGGGTCCCGCGCCCGGGCGGCCCGAGTGCGAGTGCCGGGCGCGTGTCCGGCGCACGGATGTGACACGCTCTCGGTATGTCGCTCGACCAGAAGCCCGTGCCCGCGCAGCCGTCCGCCGATCCCGGTGGCTCCATCCCGGCCGGCGGCTCACCGCGTGAGGGCGGCGACGCGCACGACGCGCCCCCGGCCGCCTGGGACGTCCGGCAGGCCGGGCCGTGGACCCACCGCGACCTCGCCGCCAACGGCGCGCGGTTCCACATCGCCGAACTCGGCGAGGGACCGCTGGTCCTGCTGGTGCACGGCTGGCCCCAGTACTGGTGGGCCTGGCGCCACCAGTTGACCGCGCTCGCCGCGGCCGGCTACCGGGCCGTCGCCCTGGACCTGCGCGGCATCGGCGGCAGCGACCGCACCCCGCGCGGCTACGACCCGGGCAACCTCGCCCTGGACATCACCGGGGTGATCCGCTCCCTCGGCGAGAACCGGGCGCACCTGGTCGGCCACGCCTCCGGCGGCACGCTGGCCTGGGTGGCGGCCGTGATGCGTCCCTCGGTGATCCAGAGCCTCACCGTCGTCTCGGCCGCGCACCCCCGCGACCTGCGCCGGGCGCTGCTCACCGACCGCCGGCAGATGGCCGCGTTCGAGCACGTCCTGGGCTTCCAGCGTCCGTGGATACCGGAGCGGCGGCTGGTGGCCGACGACGCCGCGCTGGTCGGCCGCTACCTGGACGCCTGGACCGGCCGCAACCAGCTGGACCGGCCGGCGGTGGCCGCGTACCGGCAGGCGATCCAGATCCCCAGCACCGCGCACTGCTCGATCGAGCCCTACCGCTGGCTGCTGCGCTCGATGGCCCGACCGGACGGCATCCAGTTCGCCCGCCGGATGAAGAAGCCGATCAGCGCGCCGACCCTGCACGTCCAGGGGGCGGCGGACCCGGTGCTGCTGTCGCACACCGCGCTGGGGGGCGGCGAGTACGTGGCCGCGCCGTACCGCTGGCGGCTGCTGCCGGGGATCGGGCACTTCCCGCACGAGGAGGCGCCGGAGCAGTTCACCGCCGAACTCCTGGACTGGATCGGCCGGCACAAGGACTGACCGCCGGGAACGGGGCCGGGAACGGACCCGGGCCCGGGCGGCCGGGCGGAAGGTCCCGGCGTCCGGATGGGCGAACGGGGTCGAAGGTCCCAACTCCCTTGATCTGACGTTCATATGACAAACGCATAGGCCTCGTTCGTGGGTCGCCGGGCGGTTACCTCCGTCGGCCCAGGGGCATCCATTGCGGTATGACCTGGATGCCCGATCGCGGCGGCGCCCCGCGCGGCCGACAGCACAGCGAAAGCCCGCGGCGCTCCGCCCACCGCTCCGAGTGGGCGGACGACCACGGATACGACGACGGCGGCTTCGACGGCCGCTACGGCAGCGGCTTCGACGGGCCCGGCGGTCACCCCCGCGCGGCGCAGCGGCAGCTCGGCATCCCACGCATCCTCGGCCGCCGTGCCCGCTGGGTCGGAGCACGGCTCCGCCGCGACACCTGAGCGCCACCGCCGGCGCGCGGAGCGTCCGGCACGCCGTCCGGCCGGAGCGCGGACCGGCCCGCGAGCCCCGCCCACGAGCCCCCGGAGCACGGACCCCTCGGTGCTCCGACGGGCCGGAGCACGGGTCGGAGCACAGGTCGGCCGGAGCACCTGCGAGCCGGCCGGCAAGCGGACCGGCAAGCGGACCGCCTGAGTACGGACCGGGCCGGAGCACGGACCGGGTCCGCGCCCGGCTCCGGTCAGAGCGCGCAGCCCTGGGTGTCCACCCGGCCGGTCGCCGTGGTGCCCTGCTCGGCGTCCGGCCGCACCTCGGCGGCGGTCAGCACGTACCCGGTGTCCGCGCTGTCCAGCGACTTGGCGAACACCATCCCGTACACCTGGCCGTCCGGCGTGAGCAGCGGGCCGCCGCTGTTGCCCTGGCGCACCAGCGAGCGGACCGAGTAGACGTCGCGGACCACCTGGCCGCGGTGGTAGATGTCCGGTCCGTTGGCCTGGATCCGGCCGCGGATGCGGGCGGGCTGGACGTTGAAGGCACCGTTCTCGGGGAAGCCCGCGACGATCGCGCTGTCGTTGGTCTTCGCCTCGCCGGCGAAGGCGAGCGCCGGGGCGTTCAGCTTTGGCACGTCGAGGATCGCGATGTCGCGCTGCCAGTCGTAGCGGACCACCGTCGCGTCGTACAGCGGGCCGGTGCCGCCGATCTGCACGGTCGGCTCGTCGACGCCGCCCACCACGTGGGCGTTGGTCATCACCCGGTGCGGGGCGTAGACGAAGCCGCTGCCCTCCAGGGTCTTGCCGCAGGCGGTGGCGGTGCCGACCACCTTGACCAGGCTCTGCCGGGCCTTCGTCACCACGGGGCTGGCCGCCAGCGCCTGGTCCGGCTCGTCGACCTGGGTGATCGGCTCGTGCTCGAAGGGGTTGAACACCTGCGGGAAGCCGTTGCGGGCGAGCACCTTGGAGAAGTCCGAGAACCAGTTGGGCGCGTCGGAGGGGAGCGTGTCCTGGACGCCACCCAGGATCGCCGAGGTGCGGACCTGCTTGGAGACGGTCGGCAGGGACGTCCCGGCCAGCGCCGAGCCGATCAGCCAGGCCACCAGCAGCATCGAGATCACGTTGACCACCGCGCCGCCGGCGGCGTCCAGGGCACGGGCCGGACGGCGGTCGATGTGGCCGCGCAGCTTCCAGCCGAAGTGGGTGGTGACCGCCTGGCCGATCGCCGCCAGCACGATCACCACCACCACCGCGATCACCGAGGCGGTCGTCCCGGGGCTGAGGTGGTCGAGGAGCAGCGGCAGCAGCTGGACGGCGAGCAGGCCACCGCCCAGGAAGCCGAGCACCGACAGCACGCCGACCACGAAGCCCTGCCGGTACCCCGACACGGCGAAGCCGAGGGCGGCGGCGATCAACAGCACATCCAGGACGTTCACCCGGACACCCTCCCACGGCGGACCACCCGGCCGGGTGGACGACCGCCGAATCCGGCCGGGGCCCACGGACCACCGGGGGCGGCGCCGGAGGAGACGCCGGGGACGGCTCCGGCCGGGGCCCCGCCGCGGGAGGGCGTCCGGCTCACGGCGCCCCGGCGTCGCGGCCCAGCACCGCGCGGGAGCGCTCCACGTCGCCCTGCACCAGTGCCAGCGCCTCGTCCGAGAGGTCGACGATCCGGTCGGCGTCCCAGGGCAGCTCCAGGCCGCTGTGGTGCAGCACCCGGTCGATCACCCCGGCGGTGAAGCCCCAGACCAGCCGCCCGCCGACCGCGAAGGCCGGGCCGAGGTGGCCGGACGGGTGCCGCAGCCGGGCCCGGTTCTCCGGGTCGGTCAGCTCCGCGATCGGCACCCGGAAGACCGCGCCGGTCTCGCCGAGGTCCACCGGCCGGACCGGCGACTCCCGCCGCCACCAGCCGAGCACCGGGGTCACCACGAACCGGCTGACCGGGATGTACAGCGCGGGCAGGGTCGCGAACACCTGCACGCCGTCCGGCTCCAGACCGGTCTCCTCCCAGGCCTCCCGCAGCGCGGCGGCCACCGGGCCGGGGCCGGCCGGGTCGCCGTCCTCCGGGTCGAGCGCCCCGCCCGGGAAGGACGGCTGACCCGCGTGCGAGCGCAGCGAGCGGGCCCGTTCGATGAGCAGCAGGTCCGGCCCGTACGCGCCCTCGCCGAACAGCATCAGCACGGCGGCGGCCCGGCCGCCCTCGTCCGGCGGCAGGAAGCGGCTCAGCTGCTGGGGCAGCACCCGCTCCGCGGCCTCCCGGACCGGCTCCAGCCAGCCCGGCAGCCCGTCCCGCTCGATCCGCGACACCTCCGGCGCGCTCACTCGGCCACCCCCCGGTCGGCCACCTGACCGTGGTGGGCGGCGGCGTCGGCACGCGCGGCGGCCTCGCCCGGGAAGTCGGCGGGCGGGCGCAGCCGCTGGCCCGGCTGACCGCCCATCTCGTACTTCAGCAGCTTCTTCGCCTTCTCCGGATCGGTCTCGCCCTCCCCGTAGGACGGGCAGAGCGGCGCGATCGGGCAGGCTCCGCAGGCGGGCTTGCGGGAGTGGCAGATGCGGCGGCCGTGGAAGACCACCCGGTGCGAGAGCATCGTCCACTCGGACTTCGGGAAGATCTCCGCGACGGCCGCCTCGACCTTCACCGGGTCCTCGTCCGCGGTCCAGCCGAACCGCCGCGCCAGCCGCCCGAAGTGGGTGTCCACGGTGATCCCCGGGACGCCGAACGCGTTGCCGAGGACGACGTTGGCGGTCTTGCGGCCCACGCCGGGGAGGGTGACCAGGTCCGCCAGCCGGCCGGGGACCTCGCCGTCGAACTCGTCGCGCAGGGCGATCGACAGGCCGATCAGCGACTTCGCCTTGTTCCGGAAGAAGCCGGTCGGCCGGATGATCTCCTCCAGCTCGGCCGGGTCCGCCGCCGCCATGTCCTCCGGCGCCGGGTACTTCGCGAACAGCGCGGGCGTCGTCTGGTTCACCCGCAGGTCGGTGGTCTGCGCCGACAGCACGGTGGCCACCAGCAGCTGGAACGGGTTGTCGAAGTCCAGCTCCGGGTGCGCGTACGGGTACAGCTCCGCCAGCTCCCGGTTGATCCTGCGCGCCCGCCGCACCATCGCCAGCCGCGACTCGGGCTTGCGCACCCCGACTGCCTTCCCCACCGGCTTCCCCGCAGACGCGGTCTTCCGGACCTTGCTCTCTGCCATGCGTGAAGGCTACGCCGGACGGCCCCGCTCCTGCGGCGGATCCGGCAGGCCCGCGCCGGTACCGGACGTCCGTGCGCCGGTACCGGCGGCCGCGCGCCGTCGTCATGTGCCGGGCGCGGTTGTCAGGGGCAGGTGACGACCTGGCCGGCCCAGGAGAGGCCGCCGCCGAAGCCGAGCAGGAGGGTGGGGGCTCCGGCCGGGACCTCGCCGCGTTCGACGAGCTTGGCGAGGGCGAGGGGGACGGACGCGGCCGAGGTGTTGCCGGACTCGACGACGTCGCGGGCGACCACCGCGCCGGTGGTGCCGAGCCGGTCGACCAGCGCCTCGACGATCCGCAGGTTGGCCTGGTGGGTGACCACCGCGCCCAGGTCGGCGGGGGTGAGACCGGCGCGGCGGCAGGCCTCCTCGGCGATCGGGGCCAGGGTGGTGGTCGCCCAGCGGTAGACGGTCTGGCCCTCCTGGCGGAACCGGGGCTGCCAGCCGTCGTCCAGCCGGACGGCGTGGCCCTTCGTCGGGTCGGAGCCCCAGACCACCGGGCCGACCCCGGGGCGGCCGGCGAGCGCCCGGTCCGGGCCGACGACCGCGGCGCCCGCGCCGTCGCCGAGCAGGACGCAGGTGGAGCGGTCGGTCCAGTCGGTGACGTCGCTCATCCGCTCGGCGCCGACGACCAGCGCGTACCGGGCGGCGCCGGCCCGGACGGCGTGGTCGGCGGTGGCGAGCGCGGTGCAGAAGCCCGCGCAGCCGTTGTTGACGTCGAAGCCGACCGCCGCCGGGACGCCCAGCCGCCCGGCGACCTGGGTGGCGATGCTCGGGCAGCGGTCCCGCGCGGTGCAGGTGGCGACCACCACCATGTCGATCTCGTCGGGCGCGAGCCCGGCGGCGGCCAGCGCCTTTCCGGCCGCGGCGGCGGCGAGGTCGGTGACGCTCTCGTCCTCGGCGATGCGGCGGGTGACGATGCCGGTCCGCTGCCGGATCCACTCGTCGCCGGTGTCGACCAGTCGGGCGAGGTCGTGGTTGGTCAGGACCTTCGCGGGCTGGTGGTGGCCCAGCGCGACGATGCGGGAACCCGGCATGGCTGCTCCTCGGTGATGGGGCGTCATCACGCCGGACTATAGCGTCCGAACGGTCGGACTCTAAAGGCCCGGAGCTCGCTACACTGGCGCGGTGAGCCCGAGAAGATCCGTCGCCGACACCCGCCGGACCCGCGCCTCGATCCTGGCCCGTGGTCTGGACCTCGCCTCGGTCGAGGGGCTGGAGGGCCTGACCATCGGCCGGCTCGCCGCCGACCTGTCGATGAGCAAGTCCGGCGTGCTGGGCCACTTCGGCACCAAGGAGGGCCTGCAGCTGGCCGTCGTCGACGAGGCGGTCGCGCTGTTCGCCCGTGAGGTGGTGGACCGCTCGGAGGCGGCCGGGGCCGCGCCGGGCCTGCCGCTGCTGCTCGCCCAGTGCGAGGCCTGGGTCTCCTACCTGGAGCGCGACCTGCTGCCCGGCGGCTGCTTCTTCACCACCGTGACCGCCGAGTTCGACGACCGCGGACCGGGGCCGGTCCGCACGGCGGTCGCGGCGCGCAACGCGCTCTGGCAGCGGCGGGTGCGGCAGCAGGTCGAGCTGGCGGTCGCCGCCGGGGAGCTGCCCGCCGGGACGGAACCCGAGCAGACCGTCTTCGAGCTGACCGGTCAGGTGCTCGCGCTCAACCACGCCCGGCGGCTGTACGGCGACCGGGGCGCCGCCGGACGCACCCGGCGGGCGATGCGGCGACTGCTGGGGCTGCCGGTCCCGGAGGACGGGGCGGCGGCGGTGCTCGCCGTGCTGCCCGCACCGCCGGACCGGGACTGACGGAGGACGGGCGGAGGACGGGCGGCGGGACGGACGGGGCGACCGGCGGAACCCGCGGTCCGGCCCGGCCGCTCCCCCGAGCCGGCCCGACCGGACCGCGGACCCCGTCGGCCCGCCCGCCCGTCCGTCCGTCCGCCGTCCGTCCTCCGCCCGTCCCGTCAGCCCCGGAACAGCGCGTCGACGTCACCGAAGCCGAGGGCACCGGCCGGCTCGGTCAGCGTGCCGCTGCCGAGCAGTTCGGCGGCGGCCCGGTGGGCGGCGCTGTAGGCGAGCTGCACCAGGCCGGTGCCGACGCTGATCCGGCGCACCCCGGCGGCGGCGAGTTCGGCGACGCCCGGTCCCCCGGCGACCGCCATCGCGTTCACCGGCAGCGGCGAGCGGGCGCACAGCGCGGCCAGCGCCCCGAGGTCCAGCAGACCGGGCACGAACAGGCCGTCCGCGCCCGCCGCCGCGTACGCCTCGGCGCGGACCAGCACGTCGTCGAGCCCGCCGAGACCGAACAGGAAGACGTCCGTCCGGGCGTTGACCAGCAGCTCCGGCAGGCCCGCCGCCTCCGCCGCCGTCCGGGCCGCGCGCAGCCGGGCGGCCTGCTCGTCCACCGCGAACAGCGGGCCGCCGACCGCCTCCGAGTCCTCCAGGTTGACGCCCACCGCCCCCGCCCCGATGAGCGCCCGCACCGTCCCCGCCACCGCGGCGGGTTCGGGTCCGTAGCCGCCCTCGGCGTCCACGGTGACCGGCAGGTCCACCGCGGCGGCCACCCGGCGGGCCGCCTCCACGGCGCTCTCGCGGTCCAGGCGCTGGCCGTCGCCCCGGCCCAGCGACCAGGAGACGCCGCCGCTGGTGGTGGCGATCGCGGACGCGCCGGCCGAGGCGATCACGGCGGCGCTCCCGGCGTCCCAGGCGTTCGGCAGCACCAGCACGCCCTCCGCGACCAGCGCCCGCAGGCGCCCGGCCTTCGCACGGAGGGCGGCGGTCGGAAGCGGGGCGGCGGTCGTGGTCATGCGGGGTCACCGGCTTTCGGGGAGGCTGCGGGCGGTGCGACGACGGCATCCTGTACCCGGCGGCCGGGCCGGCTCCAGTGATTAAGCTGGGACCGAATCCCGAGCGGGAGGTGGGGACCGTGCGGACCGAGCTCGCGCTGTCGGCCGACGACCTGGCGCGCACCAGGTTCGCCGTCTCGCCGATGTGGGAGGTGGTGACCAGCCTCCGGGTGCTGGCCCGCCCGGCCGTCCCCGCACCGCACCGGCACTGGGCCGCCCAGGTCCGCCCCCGGCTGGCCGCCGCCGGGCCCGCCGTCCGGCGGCTGGCCGCGCTGGTCCCGCCCGCAGGCCACCTGCCGGACTTCCTCACCCCCGTTCCCGCCACCGCCGCCCCCGCACTCGCCGCCGAGCTGGCCGCGATCACCGCGACCTCCCCGGACCGGGTCCGGGCCGACCTCGCCGTCCTGGCCGCCGAGCGGGACGGCCGGCTGCCCGCCCCGCTCGAACCGCTCCGGAACGATCCGGCCGGCCGGCTGCCCCTGCTCGCGGCCGACCTGGAGGCGTACTGGGACATCGCGCTGGCCCCGTACTGGGCCCGGATCCGCGCCCTGCTCGACGCGGACGTGCTGCACCGCGCCCGCCAGGCGGTCGGGCACGGCACCGCCCGGGTCCTCGGCGACCTGCACGCCACCGTCCGCTGGGAGGGCGGCGCGCTCCGGCTGACCGGGCGGCACTGCGCGGTGGATCGCCTGGACGCCGCGGCCGGGCTGGTACTGGTGCCCTCGGCGTTCGCCTGGCCCCGGGTGCTGACCCGCACGCTGCCGCCGGACCCGCCGCAGCTCGCCTACCCGGCGCGCGGTCTCGCCGCGCTGTGGGAGCACCGCCCGGCAGGGACGGCGCCGGAGGCGCTCGCCGCCGTGCTCGGCCGCTCCCGGGCCCGGCTGCTCGCCGAGCTCGACGCCCCGGCCTCCACCACCGAGCTGGCCAGGCGCACCGGGCTCTCCCCCGCCGGCGTCTCCCAGCACCTCACCGCGCTGCGCGCGGCCGGGCTGACCAGTGCGCACCGCGCCGGCCACGCGGTGCTGTACGCGCGGACCGCGCTCGCCGACGCCCTGCTCGATCCGGAACGCGCAGCCCTGCCCGGCTGACCGTCCGCGACGCCCGCCCGAAAACCGGGCCGGAACACCGCTCCAGAACACCGGTCCAGAACACCGGTCCGAACGCTGGTCCGAACGCCCGGCCGGTGGGCGGAAACGGACCGGGAGCAGGCCGGGAGGAGGTCCGGAGCGGGCCGGAGCGGGGCCTGGAGCGGACGGACGCCGGGCCGTCGCGGGAGCCGGTACCGCGGCCGACGTGGCCGGATCCGGCGGTACGAATGGCCCCGCGCAGCACACCCCGGCACACCCCCTCCTCATATGATCGGAGCGACATGCGCCATGCTTGGTGATGCAGAGCACTGTACGAACTTGTGCCGGAGGGCTTGACGGCCGGCCGGCCGAGAAGGAGGAAGCACGTGGACGACGTTCTGCGGCGCGCCGCACTCTTCGCGGCACTCGACGACGAACAGGCCGGCGAGCTGCGCGCTTCCATGACCGAGGTGACGCTCGCCCGCGGTGAGTCGCTGTTCCACGAGGGCGACCCGGGCGACCGGCTGTACGTCGTCGCCGAGGGCAAGGTCAAGCTGCACCGCGCCTCGCCGGACGGCCGCGAGAACATGCTCGCCGTCCTCGGCCCCAGCGAGATGATCGGCGAGCTGTCGCTGTTCGACCCGGGCCCGCGCACCGCCACCGCCAGCGCGTTGACCGAGGTCAAGCTGCTCGGTCTCGGCCACGGGGACCTGCAGCCCTGGCTGCACGCCCGCCCCGAGGTCTCGATCGCACTGCTGCGCGCCATCGCCCGCCGCCTGCGCCGGACCAACGACGTGATGTCCGACCTGGTCTTCTCCGACGTGCCCGGGCGCGTCGCCAAGGCCCTGCTGGACCTCTCCCGCCGCTTCGGCGTGCAGTCCGAGGAGGGCATCCACGTCGCCCACGACCTCACCCAGGAGGAGCTGGCCCAGCTGGTCGGCGCCTCCCGCGAGACGGTCAACAAGGCGCTCGCCGACTTCGCCGGCCGCGGCTGGCTGAAGCTGGAGGCCCGCGCGGTCGTGCTGCTGGACGTCGAGCGGCTCTCCCGCCGGTCCCGCTGACCCGCCGGTCCGCTGACCCGCCGCTCCCGCGCACCGCGCGGGAGCGTGCGAAAGGGCCCGTACGCTCCGGCGTACGGGCCCTTTCGCGCGGGCGGGCACGGGTGTCAGTCCGGGATGAGCCCGTGCTCCCGGAGGTACTGGAGCTGGGCCCGCACCGACAGCTCGGCGGCCGGCCACAGCGCGCGGTCCACGTCCGCGTAGACCCGCGCCACCACCTCGGCCGACGTCCGGCAGCCGGCCTCGACCGCCGTCTCCACCTGGGCCAGCCGGCCCGCCCGGTGCGCGAGGTAGTAGTCCACCGCGCCGAGCGCGTCCGCGAGCACCGGACCGTGCCCGGGCAGCACCGTCCGGACGTCGTGCTCGGCGGCCATGGTGTGCAGGTGGCGCAGCGAGTCCAGGTAGTCACCGAGCCGGCCGTCCGGATGGGCGACCATCGTGGTGCCGCGGCCGAGCACGGTGTCCCCGGTCAGGACCGCGCCGTCGTCCGGCAGGTGGAAGGTCAGCGAGTCCGAGGTGTGCCCCGGCGTGGCGACGACCCGCAGGTCGAGGCCGCCGACGTCCAGCCGCTGGCCGTGCGTGAGGCCCTCGGAGCCGAGCCGGTGCGCCGGGTCCAGCGCGCGGACCTCGGTGCCGGTCAGCTCGGCGAACCGGGCCGCGCCCTCGGAGTGGTCGGCGTGCCCGTGGGTGAGCAGGGTGAGCGCCACCCGCTTGCCCCGCTGCTCGGCGGCGTCGATCACCCGGCGCAGGTGGCCCTCGTGCAGCGGCCCCGGGTCGATCACCACCGCGAGGTCCGAGTCCGGCTCGGCGAGCAGCCAGGTGTTGGTGCCGTCGAGCGTCATCGGCGACGGGTTCGGCGCCAGCACGCAGAGCGCGCGCGGGGTGGCCGCGCCGCCGATCGCGGCGGCGGGGTCGCCCGGCAGGAGTCCGCTCACCGGCCGCCCTCGCCGTCTCGGTGCAGCAGGCGCAGCGGCAGCGACCGCACGAGGGCGCGCTGGGCGACCTCGGTGAAGCGGACCGGGCCGGCGTCGCAGGCCGGGGTGTACGGGGTGAGGCTGCGGGCGGGCATCTCGGCTGCCGTCCGGCGAGCCACGTCGTTGTGGGTCATCGGGCGTCGGTCCTTCCTCTTGTGGTGACGCGTAGCGGTGGAACGGGACATCGGAGCGGGACATCGGAGCGGGACTGTGCGGCGGGTCGGGCGGGTCCGGACGGATGCCGGCTCACCCGGTCATCGGAACGGACGGAGGTGAACGGGGAGGGCCCCGCGGGGAGCGGCCGTCAGCGGACGCGCTCCGGCGGGAAGGTGCCGTCGATGGTCAGCTCCTCGTAGCCCGGCCAGCGGACGGTCAGCCGTTCGCCGCGCACCTCGGCCCGGCCGGTCACCGGTGCCAGCGAGCGCCCGGCCGCCACCGCCAGCGCCTCGGCGGCGCTGCGCACCGGCAGCAGCTCGCGCAGCACGGTGACGGTCGGCGGCAGCATCCCGAACCGGCCCTCCTCGTAGCCCCGGACGGCCTCGGCCGGCGTGAGCCAGGCGACCCGGTCGGCCTCGCCGACCTCGCGGGCGGCGTGCTGCCCGGGCGGCAGGGCGGCGACGAAGAACCAGGTGTCGTACCGGCGCTCCTCGAAGGCCGGGGTGATCCAGCGCGCCCAGCCGCCCAGCAGGTCGCTGCGGAGCAGCAGGCCGTGGTCGCGCAGGAAGTCGGCGAAGGAGAGCTCGTGGGCCTCCAGGGCGGCGCGCTCGGCGCTCCAGTCGCGGGGCTCGGCGACGCTCCCGGCGTCCGGCCCGGCCAGCAGGACCCCGGCCTCCTCGAAGGTCTCGCGGACCGCGGCGCAGACCACCGCCTGCGCGGTCGACGCGTCCACACCGAGCCGCTCGGCCCAGACCTGCGGGCCGGGACCGGCCCAGCCCGGCTCGGCCTCCGCGTCCCGCCGGTCCACCCCGCCGCCCGGGTAGGCGTACATCCCGGCGGCGAACGCCATCGAGGTGCGGCGGCGCAGCAGGTAGGCCTCGGGTCCGGTGCCCGCGGCGGTGTCCCGCAGCAGCACCACGGTGGCGGACGGCCTGGGGACGGGCGGGGTCAGCTCGCCGGCGTCGGCCGCCCGGATCCGGGCGGGCCAGCCTGGCGGCATCGGGAGCGTCGTTGCTCGCTGGTCCATGCCCGGATGCTAAGCGTCCGGGGGCGGGGTTGGACAGGGGTGATCCCCGTTCCGACCCCGCCCCCGGCGGATGCGCGGGTTCCCGGGCGCACCGGACCGCCGGCCGCACCGGTCGTCCGGGCGGTCCGGCCGCGCCGGCGGGCGGGTGCTCCGCGCGTCCGGGTGCTCCGGACGTACGGGTCAGGCGCCGGCGCGGACGCGGACCTGGAGCTCGACCTCGACCGGGGCGTCCAGCGGCAGCACGGTCACGCCGACGGCGCTGCGGGCGTGCACGCCGGCCTCGCCGAACACCTGGCCGAGCAGCTCGCTGGTGCCGTTGATCACGCCGGGCTGGCCGGTGAAGTCGGGGGCGGAGGCGACGAAGCCGACCACCTTGACGACCTGCTCGACGAGGTCGAGGTCGCCGATCACCGACTTGACGGCGGCCAGCGCGTTCAGCGCGCAGATCCGCGCGAGCTCCTTGGCCTCCTCCGGGGTGACCTCGGCGCCGACCTTGCCGGTGTTCGGCAGCTTGCCGGCCACCATCGGCAGCTGGCCGGAGGTGAGGACGAACTCACCGGTGCGCAGCGCGGGCACGTAGGCGGCGACCGGGGCGGCCACCGGCGGCAGGGTCAGCCCCAGCTCGGCGAGCTTCTCCTCGACCTTGCTCATGCCTGCTTCTCCCGCTTGAAGTAGGCCACCAGCTGCTCCGGGTTCGGGCCCGGTACGACCTGGAGGAGCTCCCAGCCGTCCTCGCCGAAGTTGTCCAGGATCTGCTTCGTGGCGTGCACGAGCAGGGGTGCCGTCATGTATTCCCACTTGGTCATGGCCAGACTCTAGACGCTCCGTCCCGGCGGACCGGCACGGTCCGCGCCCGAGCGCGCTCCGGCGTGTGAGGTGGCCCACAAACCGGGCATGATTCGGGCCCGGCCCCCCGGGTAGTCCCGGCATCCGGCGCGGTCCCTGGTTACCCTCGCGGAAGGGCACCCGTGTGGTGCCGGCCCTCGGAGACGGACGGAGACGGAGCGTGGCACGCACCCCCGGCCAGGCGGCCCGGCGCGATCCCGACTGGGAGGGCGTGCGGTTGCACGTGGTCAGCGGCAAGGGCGGTACCGGGAAGACCACGGTCGCCGCGGCGCTGGCCCTGGCGCTGGCCGCGGAGGGCCACCGGACGCTGCTGATCGAGGTGGAGGGCCGGCAGGGCATCGCCGAGCTGTTCGGCATAGCGGCGCTGCCGTACGAGGAGCGCCGGATCGCCTCGGTCACCCCGGCCCAGCTGGGTCTGCCCGCGGACGGCGCGGACGGCGCCCCGGGCGGGCCGGGCGGCCCGGGCACCGCCAAGGCCCCGAACGGCTCGCACGGTGCGAAGAGCCCGAACGGCCCGGGCGGCTCGGGCGGCGAGGTGCACGCGCTCGCCATCGACACCGAGCTGGCGCTGCTGGAGTACCTCGACATGTTCTACAAGCTCGGCCGGGCCGGGAAGGCGCTGCAGAAGGTCGGGTTCGTCGACTTCGCCACCACCATCGCCCCCGGCGTCCGGGACGTCCTGCTGACCGGCAAGGCCTGCGAGGCCGCCCGCCGCAAGGGCCCGGACGGACGCCGCCGGTACGACGCGGTGGTGATGGACGCGCCGCCGACCGGGCGGATCACCCGGTTCCTGAACGTCAACTCCGAGGTGGCGGGCCTGGCCCGGATCGGCCCGATCCACAGCCAGGCGCAGGCGGTGATGCGGGTGCTGAAGTCGCCGGAGACCGCCGTGCACCTGGTCACCCTGCTGGAGGAGATGCCGGTCCAGGAGACCGTGGACGGCATCGCCGAGCTGCGGGAGGCCTGCCTGCCGGTGGGCGGGGTGCTGGTCAACATGGTCCGGCCGCCGGTACTGGACGCCGCGGCGGTGGCCGCGGTCGACGGCGACCACCGCGAGGAGGTCGCACTGGCCCTCGGCGAGGCGGGCCTGGGCGGCCGCTCGCGCAAGCCGGAGACCGTCCGGGCGGCGGTCGAGCCACTGCTCGATCCACTGCTGGAGCAGGCCCGGGAGCACGCCGAGCGGGTGGAACTGGAGCGCGCCCGGCGCGCCGACCTGCAGCAGCTGAAGCTCCCGACGTACGAACTCCCGTTGCTCGGCGAGGGCGTGGACCTCGGCGGGCTCTACCGGCTGGCGGGCGAACTGAAGCGTCAGGGGGCGGCGTGAGCGAGCGCAGGAGCGTGAACGGCGGCGGCAACAGGCTCGCCGTGGACGAGCTGATCGACAGCCCGAAGACCCGGATCATCGTCTGCTGCGGCTCCGGCGGCGTCGGCAAGACGACCACGGCCGCGGCGATCGGGCTGCGGGCCGCCGAACGCGGCCGCAAGGTCGTGGTGCTGACCATCGACCCGGCCCGCCGGCTGGCCCAGTCGATGGGCCTGACCGAGCTCGACAACACCCCGCGGATCGTGAAGGGCGTCACGGGCGACGGCGAGCTCCAGGCCATGATGCTCGACATGAAGCGGACCTTCGACGAGGTCGTGCTGGCCCACGCCGAGCCCGAACGGGCCCGCGCGATCATGGAGAACCCCTTCTACCAGTCGCTGTCGGCCGGCTTCGCGGGCACGCAGGAGTACATGGCGATGGAGAAGCTCGGCCAGCTGCGGGCGGCCGAGGAGTGGGACCTCATCGTCGTCGACACCCCGCCGTCCCGGTCCGCGCTGGACTTCCTGGACGCGCCGAACCGGCTCGGGTCGTTCCTCGACGGCAAGGTGATCCGGGTGCTGACCGCACCGGCCAAGGTCGGCGGCCGGTCCGCGATGAAGTTCCTGAACGTCGGGATGGGTCTGTTCACCGGCACCCTCGGCAAGATCTTCGGCGCCCAGCTGCTGACCGACGTGCAGACCTTCATCAGCGCGATGGACTCGATGTTCGGCGGCTTCCGCGAGCGCGCGGACCGCACGTACCAGCTGCTCCAGGCACCGGGCACGGCGTTCCTGGTGGTGGCCGCGCCGGAGCGGGACGCGCTGCGCGAGGCGGCGTACTTCGTGGACCGGCTGGCCGCCGACCGGATGCCGCTGGCCGGGCTGGTGCTCAACCGGGTGCACGGGACCGGCGCCCCGCAGCTCACCGCCGAGCGGGCGCTGGCCGCGGCGGAGGCGCTGGAGGAGAACGGCTCGGAGCACGCCTCGCCGGAGGCCGAGGTGCTCGCGGCCGGGCTGCTGCGGCTGCACGCCGAGCGGATGCAGGTGATGGTGCGCGAGCGCCGGACCCGCGACCGCTTCGTCTCGGTCTACCCGGACGTGCCGATCGTCGAGGTCGCCGCGCTGCCCGGGGACGTCCACGACCTGGAGGGACTGCGGGCGATCGGCGAACGGCTCAGCGGGTCCGCCGACTGAACCGGTGCGGCCGGCCCGCCGTACCGCGAGCCGGCCGGCGGAGGCGTGACGGCGGACGGCCCGCGCCGAGCGGTGCGGCCCGCGCCGGAAACGATCGCCGGACCCGGACAGCCGTCGGCCCGGGCCCCCCAGCCCGGGCTGTCCAGCCGTCCCGCTCACCCCCGGAGGGTTCACCTCCGGAGGGCTCAGCCCCGGAGGACTCAGCCCGCCTGGGCGTAGTCCGTCAGTATCACGCCGGTGGCCAGCGAGGTCTCGTACTCGGTGCGGGCCGTCTCCAGCAACCGCCGCCACGAGGTCACGGTCGGCCGACGGCGCAGCAGCGCCCGGCGCTCGCGCTCGGTCATCCCGCCCCAGACCCCGAACTCCACCCGATTGTCCAACGCGTCCGCCAGGCACTCCGTGCGCACGGGGCACCCGCTGCACACCGCCTTGGCGCGGTTCTGCGCCGCCCCCTGGACGAACAGTTCGTCCGGATCACTCGTGCGGCAGGCGGCCTGCGCACTCCAGTCGTCTACCCAGCCCATGCCGGCGCCGTCCTCTCCCGAATCGAGGCTCCCCCACGGCGGCAACGGCATATTCACCGTTGCCAGTTGAGGACGTTACGGAAGAACGACAGCTTGCAACAGCCCCTTCGGGCTCAATCTCGAATGACCCGATTGGACTATGGGTGGCGATCAGCTCACTCGTTGGAGTGATCGCAGGTCGCAAGCCTTGCCAGGGCCGCGGGCGCCACTCTCGCCACGCGTGCCGTCACACAGTGCTACCAGACACAGGGGTGCAGCCGCCAACAGCTGCCCCAAAAGCACCCCAGGAACGGGCAATTCGGGCAATTCTCATCACTCACAAGAGTGATCCATGCTGACAGAGCGAAGCTGTCGCAAGCTTGTGACAAGCCTAGGCGAACACCTGCCCCGGTGTGCGGCATTCGGCAACGTAGGGTTCTCCCCATGGCACCGAAGCGCCCCCAGGCACCCCCGCCCCCAGGCAACACCGGAGCTCCGCGCGGCAAGCGTCGCGGGTCGCCGCTGGACTACGCGGGACACGGAGTGAAGTTCCTGGGGGTCAGCGTGCTCTCAGGCGTCCTGCTGGCCGGCATGGCCCTGCCCGCCGTGGGCGCGCTCGGGCTGACCGCCAAGAACACGGCGGAGGGCTTCTCCAACATCTCGGACGACTTCAAGACGCCGCCGCTCACCCAGGCCACGCAGATCTTCGACGCCAAGGGCGGGCTGATCGCCAAGGTCTACGAGCGCGACCGCACCGTCCTCACCGCCGACCAGATGTCGCCCTACATGCGGCAGGCGCAGGTCGACATCGAGGACGCCCGCTTCTACGAGCACGGCGCCGTCGACCTCAAGGGCGTGCTCCGCGCGATCAGCAAGAACGCGGAGAGCGGCACCGCCTCCCAGGGCGCCTCGACGCTCACGCAGCAGTACGTGAAGAACGTCAACGTCGAGAAGGCCGGCGACGACCAGGCCGCGGTGCTGGAGGCCCAGCGCAAGACCCTGGGGCGCAAGATCCAGGAACTGAAGGTCGCGATCAAGCTGGAGGAGGATCTGACCAAGGACCAGATCCTCACCAACTACCTCAACATCACGTTCTACGGCCACCAGGCCTACGGGATCGAGGCCGCGTCCCAGCGCTACTTCAGCAAGAGCAACAAGGACCTCACCGTCGCCGAGGCCGCCACCCTGGCCGGCCTGGTGCAGAACCCCTCGCAGTACGACCCGGTGCGCTTCCCGGACAACGCGGTGAAGCGGCGCAACACCGTGATCGACAAGATGGTCGAGAACAAGCACGTCACCCCGGAGCAGGCCAAGGAGGCCAAGGCCGCTCCGCTGGGCCTGAAGTACAAGGACCCGCAGAACGGCTGCATCACCGCCCAGGCGGGCATGGGCTTCTTCTGCGACTACGTCCGGCACGTGGTCAAGCAGGACCCGGCCTTCGGCAAGAACGCCGCCGAGCGCAAGAAGTTCTGGGACCAGGGCGGTCTGAACATCTACACCACCCTCGACCCGGAGAAGCAGGCCGCCGCCCAGAACGCGGTCGCCAGCAGGGTCAAGGTCACCGACCCGGTGTCGGCCGCCGCCACCATGATGGAGCCCGGCACCGGCAAGATCCTGGCGATGGCGCAGACCCGCCCGTACGGCCTCGAACCGTCGAAGAACCAGACCGTCGTCAACCTCAACGTCGACGCGGCGATGGGCGGCGGCAACGGCTTCCAGCCCGGCTCGACCTTCAAGCCGATCATCGCCGCCGCCGCGCTTGAGAACGGGATGGCGCCCACCAAGGCGTTCCCGTCCGAGAACCGCATCGAGTGGCCGACGATGAAGACCTGCGAAGGCACCTGGAAGAACACGGAGAAGGGCGACAAGCGCTTCGTCCCGAACGAGAGCAAGAGCGAGGTCGGCCCCTACGAGCTGAAGCAGGCGATGGCCCTCTCGGTCAACACCTACTTCGTTCAGATGGAGCAGGAGATGGGCCTCTGCCCCGTCAAGCAGATGCTCGACAAGCTGGGCATCACCGCCACCGCCTCCGGCGCCAAGATCGACGTCGTGCCCTCGATCACCCTGGGCACCAAGGAGATGTCTCCGCTGACCATGGCGAACGTCTACGCGACCTTCGCCGCCCGGGGCAAGTACTGCACCCCGGTCGCGATCAACAGGATCAGCACGGTCGACGGCAAGGACGTCAAGGTCCCGCAGACCACCTGCTCCCAGGCGTTCTCCGAGCAGACCGCCGACGCGCTGAACACCGTCCTGCTCAACGTGACCGAGAAGGGCACCGGCGCCACCCTCGGCCTGGAGGACGGCCGCCAGATCGCCGGCAAGACCGGTACCACGGACAAGAAGAAGGCCGCCTGGTTCAGCGGCTACACCCCGCAGCTCGCCACCGCGGTCTGGATCGGCGGCCCGACCGGCGGCGTCGAGATGAAGAACATGAAGATCGGCGACACCTACTTCGGCGGTGACGGCGTCTTCGGTGCCACCGGCCCCGGCCCGATCTGGAAGATGGCCATGGACGGCGCGCTGAAGGGCGCCCCCAAGGAGACCTTCCAGACCATCGACATCCCGGACCCGGCCCCCAAGCCGGACCCGAACGCCACCCCCGGCGCCACCGCGCCGGCCGGCAACCCGGGCGACCCGAACGCGGGCGGCAACCCGCCGCCGGCCAACCCCAACCCCGGCGGCCCCGGCACCAACGCGGGCGGCGTGATCGGCGGCGGGTTCACCTTCCCGCCCGGTGTCATCGGCGGCAACGACGGCGGCAACGGCAACGGCGGGCGCGGCCGCCACTGAGCGGACCGGCCACGGCACGACGAGGGGCGCCCCGAACCGATCGGTTCGGGGC
>NZ_JBHJRC010000051.1:0-36551 GCF_042261735.1 Kitasatospora sp. NPDC056327
GCCCACCTTCACCGCGGCCTTGCTGGACAGCCAGGCTGCGGTGGTGGGCCTGTTCCAGCCCTGCCACCAGAAGATCGCGCATACGGCCGCCGCGGTGAGCACCCCCGCCGCGCCGCCCGGGACCGGCGGGACCCGCGGCCCGCGTGACCCGCAGTCGCCGCCCCGCCCGCGCCACCCGGGAGCGGGAGCGGGAGCGGAACGGCCGAACCCGCCCTGATCGGCGCTCATCAGGGCGGGTTCGGGGTTGCGGGGCGGCGGGGGAGGCCGCGGGGTCAGACGGCGACGAGCTCCAGCGCCTTGTGGTCGGTCCGCAGGATGGCCCGGTGCAGCTCCTGCAGCGGCGTGCACGGCTCCAGCCCCAGCTCGTCGATCAGGGTCTGGCGCGCGGACTGGTAGACCTTGAGCGCGTCCGCCCGCCGCTCGGAGCGGTACAGCGCCAGCATCAGCTGCCGGTGGAAGGTCTCGCGCAGCGGGTTCTCGGCGGTGAGGGTGTAGAGCAGGCCCACCAGCTCCCGGTGCCGGCCGAACTGCAGCTGGGTGTCGACCAGCATCTCCATGCAGTCCATCCGCTGCTCGGTCATCCGGGTGGCGAACCCGCGCAGGATCGGCCCCTGGCCGATGTCCCCGAGCACCGGACCGCGCCACAGGGCCAGCGCCTGCTCGAAGCAGTCGATGGCCTCCTCGAAGCTCCGGTCGCGCAGCCGCCGGCGGCCCAGGTCCGCCAGCTCCAGGAACCGCTGGGAGTCGAGGACGTCGCAGCCGCGCCGCAGCATGTAGCCGGGCGAGCGGGTGACGATCGGGCCCTCGGCGCGGTCGGGGCGGGCGAGGAACTTGCGCACCTCGGAGATGTAGACGTGCAGCCCCGCGCTCGCCCGCCGGGGCAGGTTCTCGCCCCAGATCTCGGCCATCAGCTGGTCGGCCGTCACGACGTGGTCGGCGTTGATGAGCAGGGCCGCGAGCAGGACTTCCACCTTCTGCGCGCTGATGAAGGAGTGGCGCTCCCCGTCCACCACCCGCAGCGTCCCCAAGAGCTCGTACTTCACGGTGCGTTCCCCCTGGTTCTTCCTGGGTCCCGGAGCGCTCAGCCCAGGATCCGCTTGACGGTGGCGGCCACCAGGTCGGTGAGCTCCGGGCCGTGCTGGTCGAGGTAGAAGTGGCCGCCGGGGAACACCCGCAGGTCGAACCCGCCCGTGGTGTGCGCGCTCCAGGCCCCGGCCTCGTCCAGGGTCGCGTGCGGGTCGGCGTCGCCGACCAGCATGGTCAGCGGGCAGTCCAGCCGGACGCCCTCGGCCCGGGCCGTCGGGTAGGTCTCGATCGCCGTGTAGTCGCCGCGCAGGGCCGGCAGCACCGAGGCCATGAAGTCCGCGTCCTCCAGCCACGCCGGGGCGGTGCCGCCGAGCACCCGGAGCTCCTCGATGATGCCGGCGTCGTCGCGCAGGTGGATCGTGCCGCCGCGCAGCCGCGAGGGGGCCGGGTAGCCGGAGGCGAACACCCAGGCCGGCGGGGTGCCCGCGTCCTGGAGGCGGCGGGCCACCTCGAAGCCGAGGACCGAGCCGAAGCTGTGGCCGAACAGCACCAGCGGCCGGTCCGTCCAGCCGCTCAGCGCCTCGGCGGCGGCGTCGGCGATCCGGCCGAGGTCGGTCATCGGGGTCTCGCCGCGCCGGTCCTGACGCCCCGGGTACTGGAGGGCGAGCGTCTCGATCCCGGGCGTGAGCGCCTCCGACATCGGGTAGTAGTAACTGGCGGAACCCCCGGCGTGCGGGAGGCAGACCAGCCGGACGTCGGCCGTGTCGGACGGATGGAAGCGGCGGACCCACTCCCCGCCGGAACTCGTGCTCATCCACGTCTCCCCTCTGAGTCAGCGCCGGAACGGATCCGCCCGCTGCGTCGAACACGCGGAGTCTAGGCAGGCCGCGACGGCACCCGTAACCCCGATCGGTCCCCTACTCGGCCCGTTCCGCCCCCTAGTGCCGACCGTCCCCACGGGCCCTTCCCCGCCCCCGGGTTAAGGGTTGCGCTCGCGGCTTCCCCGGGGTTTAGGCTGCGCCAAGGCCTCCTTTGGCACGGCCGCCCATGGTGGTCGAATGAAGATCACCGCGATCGCCGGGGAACGCCGGCCGACCCTGCACTTCCTCCGGGAGATCCGGTCCGCCTCACCGGTCTTCCTCGGCACCGACATCGACATGAGCGCGGTGCTCCACCACCGCGACACCGTGCACAAGTACTCCTACGTCACCTACGTGCTGCACGCGGCCGCGCGCGTGCTCGCCGAGCACCCCGAGGCCAACGCGGCGATCCGCGGCGCCGGCCGGCCGAGGATCGCCCACCACACCGCGGTGAACGGCAAGTTCACCATGGACCGGACCGTCAACGGCCGGCGCGTCGTGCTGTCCGCGGTGCTCCCCGACCTGGAGCGCACCGGCCTGGCCGGGATCCAGCGGCAGATCGACCACTACCGGGACGGCGACCCCGAACTGATGCCGGAGTTCGCCGGCACCCGGCTGCTGCGCAGGCTCCCCTGGCCGCTGGGCGGGCTGCTGTTCCGCCTCGGGGTCCGGCCGCTCGCCCGCCGCGGCACGGTGCTCGGGACCTTCGCGGTCACCTCGCTCGGCCACCGGCCGGTCGACGACTTCTACTCGGTCGGCGGAACCACCGTCACGCTCGGCGTCGGCCGGGTCGCCGAGCGGCCGGTGGTGCGCGACGCCCGGGTGGAGGCCGCCCCGGTCATGCGGCTCTCGCTCACCTTCGACCACCGGGTGATCGACGGTGCCGAGGCGGCCGACGTCCTGGCCGGTCTCAAGGACGCCCTGGAGAACTTCACGACCGGCGAGGAGGAGTGACGTGAACGACGTCGAGGAACTCAAGCGCTACAGCGGCGTGCACGCCAAGGGCCTGGACATCACCGACAGCGACCGGGTGCTGCGCCGGATCACCCACGACGGCGCCGGCCCCGGCTCCTGGGCCGGCGAGTGGGCGGCCGAGGGCGACCGGCTCACCGTCCGGGGCGAGCACCTGGAGGCCGGCCGCCGCTACCTGATGGCCCGCTTCCCCTACGTGGACGGCGCGGCCCGCCAGGACGCCTACGAGAAGTCCCTGGCCGGCTTCGAGAAGTGGCGCGCCGGGCGGGGCGTCCACCGGCTGGACGTCGACCTGGACGGCAAGCAGATCGGCTGCTGGACGACCGGCCTCTCCGCCACCGACCGCCGGCCGCTGCTGGTGATCATGGGCGGCCACCTGACCCTCAAGGAGCAGTGGGCGCCCGCCCTGCCGGTCTTCGCGCGGATGGGCGTCGCCGTGGTCGCCACCGAGCTGCCCGGCGTCGGCGAGAACGAGGCCCCCTACGACGCGGACGCCTGGCGCTTCCTGTCCGCCGTCCTGGACGCCCTCGCCGACCGCGCCGACGTCACCCGGACCATCGCGCTCGCCATGAGCTTCAGCGGCCACCTCGCGCTGCGCTGCGCCATGGAGGACCGGCGGATCCGCGGCATCATCACGGTCGGCGCGCCGGTGCACGACTTCTTCACCGACGAGGCCTGGCGGCGGCAGCTGCCCCGGGTGACCGTCGACACCCTCGCCCACCTCACCGGCGGCGAAGCCGTCGAGGCCGGCCGGGCGCTGCCCGCCGAGGGACTGGCGGCGCTGGACATCCCGGTCGCGTACGTCGCCAGCCTGCGCGACGAGGTCGTCCCGCGCTCCGACCCGGCGCTGCTGGCCCGCCACGTGCGGGACCTGCGGCTGCTGGAGCACGACGACGTGCACGGCTCCCCGTCCCACGTCGAGGAGAACAAGCTCTGGATGGCCGTGCAGCTGCTGGACATGCTCGGGGTGCGCAACCTGCGCAGCCGGGTGATCGGCCTGATGTACCGGCTCGCCCGCGCCCGCGCCCGGGGCCGCTGAGCCGGCCGCCCGCGCCCCGGCAGTCCCCTCGGCCGTCCCCCTGTCCGTCCCTTCGTCCGTCCCGCTCCCGGGGCCTGCGGCCCCCCTCCCGCACCGCGCGCCACCCCTGCACCAGCCGCGTACCAGCCCACGCGCGGCGCTGTCAGTCCGGTACCAGCCGGGTGCCAGGACCGCCCCGGATCCTGGAACGGTCGGGCACCGGTGGCGGGGGCGGGGAGCCCCCGGTTCCCCCGCCCCCACCGAAAGCACCTGCATCCACAACCCTGGAGGTCGTCGTGACAACCCCCGCACCCTCGCCCCGCCGCTGGTGGGCGCTGGGCGCTTTGGTAGTGAGCGTCCTGGTCGTCGGTCTGGACGGCACCATCATCAACGTGGCCCTGCCGACCCTCGCCCAGGACCTGAGCGCCAGCAGCAGCCAGCTGCAGTGGATCGGCGGCGGCTACCTGCTGACCTTCAGCGTGGCGATGCTTCCCGTCGGCAGGATCGGGGACCGCTTCGGACACAAGAAGCTCCTGCTCGCGGGCATCGTGGTGTTCGGTCTCGCTTCGGTCGCCGGCGCGCTCGTCGACACCTCCAACGCCGTGATCGCGGTGCGCACGGGGCTCGGCGTCGGTGCCGCGATGATCATGCCGATCTCGATGGCCCTGCTGCCGAGGATCTTCGCCAAGGAGGAGCTCTCCAAGGCGATCGCCACCTGGACCGCCGCCGCCGCCATCGGCATGCCCGCCGGCCCGGTCATCGGCGGCTGGCTGCTCAACCACTACTGGTGGGGCTCGGTCTTCCTGTTCAACATCCCGGTCGTCGTCCTGGCGCTGGCCGCCAGCTGGTTCCTGCTCCCGCGCGACGAGACCGCGGCCGAGCGCGCCGCCCGCGGCGAGGACCGGAACCAGCCGTTCGACGCCCTGGGCACCGTGCTCAGCTCGGTCGGCATCACCGCCCTCGTCTACGGCACGATCATGGTGCCCACCGAGGGCTGGGGCGACCCGCTGGTGCTGACCACGCTGATCGTCGGCGCCGCCCTGGTCGTGGTGTTCGTCCTGCACCAGCGCCGCGCCCCGGGCGCCCTGGTGGACCTCAAGCTGTTCTCCGACCGCCGCTTCGCCTGGGGCACCCTCACCGCGGTGTTCGGCAACTTCGCCATCATGGGCATCCTGTTCGTGGTGCCGCAGTTCCTGGAGGCCGTCCAGGGCTTCGACTCCTTCGGCACGGGTCTGCGGGTGCTGCCGCTGATCGGCGGCCTGATGGTCTCCGCCGGGCTCAGCGAGAGCCTGGTGCCCAAGATCGGCGCCCGGGTGGTCGTGCCGTTCGGCCTGGTGGTGCTCGCGGTCGGCGTCTTCCTCGGTGCCAACACCGCGGTCGGCAGCGGCTACGGCTACACCGCGACGTGGCTGGCGGTCATCGGCGTGGGCTTCGGCCTGGCCATCGTGCCGTCCACCAGCATCGTGCTGGCCTCGCTCCCGAAGGACGACACCGGCGCCGGCACCAGCGTGCTGGAGACGCTCCAGCAGGTCGGCGGCGTCCTCGGGGTGGCCGGCCTGGGCAGCCTGCTCAGCGCCGGGTACCTGAGCCGGATCTCGGTCGACGGGATCCCCGAGCCGGCCGCCTCGGCGGTCAAGGACTCGGTGGCGGCGGCCAACGTCGTCGCCGAGGAGCTGCAGGTGCCGGGGCTGATGGAGTCGGCGCACGGCGCCTTCGTCCACGGCATGAGCTCGGTGCTCACCGTCTCCGGCGTGGTCTCGCTGGTCGCGGCCGTCCTCGCCGCGGTCTTCTTGCCCTCGCTCGCCAGGAGCAAGGGCCCCGAGGGCGGCAAGGCCGGGTCCACCGAGCCGAACACCACGGCGGTGGGCGTCTGAGGTCCGAGGAGATCCTCCTGGGACCCCGCGAACCCCTGCCCCGGGCAGCGGCGCCCACCGGACCTCCGGTGGACCCCCGGTGCCGCCCCGGGGCAGGCTCACGCCCGCACGGCCGGCCGGCCGTGCGGGCCGGGGGCGTTCGGGCCGCCCGTCCCGGAGCCCGGGGGCGGCCCGGGTCAGGGCAGCAGGGCGAGCGCGTGCTCGACGGTGGTCCGCCGGCCGCGCTCGTAGGCGGCCTCGAAGGCCTCCGTGCCCAGGGCGCTCGCGGCCGAGACGGTCACCCGCCCCACCTCCAGGCTGCGGGCGGCCCGGTAGCCGTGCAGGGTGTGCGCGGTGCCGAGGAGTTCGGCGGCCCGCTCGTTCTCGCCGCGGGCGGCGGCGAGCGCGGCCAGGCCCTCGGTGGCGGTCGCCAGCGTGCCGTTGTCCGAGACCCGGCGGTCGTGGACGGTGGCCAGCGCCTTGGCGTGCCACTCGGCGGCGGCCGCCAGGTCGTCCTCCTGCTCGGCCAGGCACCCCAGCCGGCTGAAGGTGAGGGCGGCCATCCGGAGCTGGTCGGCCCGCTCGGCGCGCGGGCCGAGCACCTCCAGGGCGCGCAGCAGCGGGCCGCGCGCGGCGGCCAGGTCCCCCGCCCGCCGGGCGAGGTCGCTGAGCGCCAGCAGCCCGGCGACGGCGTTCCCGTGCTCACCGAGCCGTTCGGCGGTGCTCACGCCCCGTTCGAGGTCCTCGCGGGCGCGCACCGGGTCGCCGGCCTCCGCCCGGGCCCGGCCCAGCTGGACGAGGACGAGCGCGCACTGCTCCAGGCCCGCCTCGGCGGTCGCGGAGTCGTAGGCCTCCTCGCCGAGCCGCACGGCCTCGGCGCCGTCGCCCCGGATCAGGGCCAGTTCGAGCAGTCCGCCGATCGCCGCGTTGCGGCCCCAGCGTTCGCCCAGCCGCTGGAACTGCCGGTACCCCTGGCCGAGTTCGGCGGCGGCCTCGTCCAGCCGTCCCTGGCTCAGGGCCACGTGCCCGAGGCCCGCGTGCGCCGTCGCCCGCACCCAGGGGTCGGGGTGCCCGCGGATCTCCAGCAGGCCCAGGCGGGCCTCCGGAAGGTCGCCCAGCAGCAGCGCGGAGCTCGGCCGCACCAGGAACAGCGCCGGGTGCCGCGGCCGCTCGGGCACCCGCTCCAGCGCCGCCGCCACGGCCCGCCGGACGGTGTCCGGGTCCGGCTCCGGGTCCCCGCTCAGGGTGGCCACCAGGACCGCTATGTAGGTGCACATCGCGTAGGCGTCCTCCAGGCCGGGCGGCGGTGTGTCGCCGACCAGCTCGCGGACCGCGAGCGCCCAGCCGCCGGCCTCGGTGGCGTAGTCGCAGATGATCCAGAACCAGACCAGCGCGCCCAGCAGGCGCAGGGCGGTGGCCCGGTCGCCGGTCTCGATGACGTGGCCGAGCGCGGCGTGGTAGTTGTCCCGCTCGGCGCTCAGCCGGGTCGCCCAGCGCAGCTGGTCCCGGCGGCGCAGCTCCGGCTCGGCCCGTTCGGCGAGGGCCAGGAAGCACGCGGCGTGGGCGGCCCGGGCGCGGGCGGCCTCGCCGGACTCCTCCAGCCGCTCGGTGGCGTAGGCCCGGACGGTCTCCAGCAGGTGGTAGCGCACCTCGCCGTCGCCGTCCTCGCCGCGGCCGTCGCCCGAGGCCATCACCAGCGACTTGTCGATCAGCGAGGCGATCAGCTCGACCACGTCGGCGCTGTCGATCACCCGGGCGGCGCCGGCCGGGCCGCCGTGGGGGGCGGGGCCGGTCGGGCCGGTCGCGCCGGGCAGGCCGCCCGCGCCCGTCACGCCGTCGGCGCCCGTCACGCCGTCCGCTCCGGTCGCACCGTCGAGTGCGCAGACCTGCTCGGCGTTCTCGGGCGTGGCACCGCCGGCGAACACCGACAGGCGCCGCAGCACCGCGCGCTCGGCGTCGTCCAGCAGCTCCCAGCTCCAGTCGACGACCGCCCGCAGCGTCCGGTGGCGGGGCAGCGCCGCCCGGTCGCCGCCGCTGAGCAGCCGGAACCGGTTGCCGAGGCGGGCCGAGACCTGGCGCAGGGTCAGCGAGCGCATCCGGGCCGCCGCCAGCTCGATCGCGAGCGGGATGCCGTCCAGCTCCCGGCAGATGCCGACCACCAGCGGCGCACTCGCCGCGTCCACCCGGAAACCGGGCCGCACCGCCGCCGCGCGGTCGGCGAACAGCCGGACGGCGGCGTGCTCCAGGGCCTCCGCCGGCCCGTCCTCCGGGGCGGGCAGCGGCAGCGAGGGCACCGGGCAGAGCGTCTCGCCGGTGATCCCCAGCGGTTCGCGGCTGGTGGCCAGCACCCGGACCTGCGGCGCCCGGGCCAGCAACTGCGCCGCCAGCCGGGCCACCGCGTCCAGCAGGTGCTCGCAGTTGTCCAGGACGAGCACCAGCCGCCGGTTCTCCAGCGCGTCGAGCAGCCGCTCGACGGCGGACAGCACGCCGCCGCGCGGCTCGCCCACCCGCACCACGTCGGGGACCCCGACCGCGGCCAGCACGGCCTGCGGCACGTCGGCGGGCGAACTGACCGGGGCCAGCGGGACGAGCCAGACGCCGTCCGGGCTCTCGTCGACCAGCCCGGCGGTGACCTCCGCCGCCAGCCGGGTCTTGCCGGCGCCGCCGGGCCCGGTGAGGGTCACCAGCCGGGCCGTGCGCAGCAGCCGCCGGACGGTCGCGCGCTCCTCCTCGCGGCCCACGAAGCTGGTCAGCGCGATCGGCAGGTTGGTGCGCCGGGGAGCCCGCGGACCGGCTGTCTCCCCGCTCCCGCCCGCTGCCCCGCCGGGGGCGGGCGCCGCCGGGGCCGGCCGGGCCGGGCCGGCGGCCGGGGCCGCCGCGGGGCGCCCCGCCGGTTCGGTGACCGGCTCGCCCCGCAGGATGGCCAGGTGGAGCGCCGCCAGCCCGGAGGAGGGGTCCACGCCGAGCCGGTCGGCCAGCTCGCGCCGGGTGTCCTCGTAGACGTCCAGGGCGGTGGCCTGCCGGCCGGCCGCGACCAGGGCGCGCATCAGCTGGCCGCGCAGCCGCTCCCGGAGCGGGTGCGCGGTGGTCAGCTCCTCCAGTTCGGCGACCAGGTGGCTGCCCTCGCCGAGCAGCAGATCGGCCTCCACCCGGTCCTCGGTGGCCGTCAGCCGCAGCTCCTCCAGGCGGTTGGCGGTGGCGCTCGCGAACGCGGCGTCGGCGACCTCCGCGAGGGCGGGCCCGCGCCACAGGCCCAGGGCGCGGCGGAGCACCGCCGCCCGCTCGGCGGCACCGGCCGCCCCGCGGGCCGAGGCCACCAGTCGCTCGAACTCGACGGCGTCGATCTCGCCCGGTGCCACCGCGAGCCGGTAGCCGCCGGCCACGGCGGTCACCAGGTCCCGGCCGCCGGCGCCGCGCAGCCGCGACACCAGGGTGTGCAGGGCGTTGCCGGGGGCGGCGGGCGGGGAGGACTCCCACAGGTCCTCGATGAGGCGTTCGGACGTGACGGTGCGTCCCCCGTCGATCGCCAACCGGATCAGCAGGGTCCGAAGCCGCTGTCCGCTCACCTCTACGGGCCGGGCCGCACCGTCCCGCATTTCGAGCGGGCCCAGGATGCCGATACGCACGTGACCAACCTCCGCGGGTCATTGTGCCAGTTGCGGGTCGGAGTTCACCCCTCGTCAGATGACCGCCGGACGGTCGCGGGGTGTCCCGGCCGGGCCGCCGCGCCGCGGCCGGCGGGGCCCGGGGGACCTTCGCCCGGTTTCTGGCATGCGCATGCAAGGAATTCCTTTCCCGGTTAAGGCCCGCTTAATGGGAAGTCCGCATCCAGGGGTGGGCGCCGTCCCGAAATCGCCCCCGGACGGCATCGAATCAATGCGCCGTCCGTGCGCCGGAGTGGGCGCCGTGGCACAATCGCCCCCGGGCATCGCCGAATGGGGCGGCGGTGGGGGCCGAAGGGCGGCCCGGAGGGCGGGAGCCGGTACCGGTGGCCGCCCGTCGCACCGTGAAAGTGCGAGCGGCCGGACGGGCGGCGCGGATTCCGATCGGATCCGACGCCACGTCAGGCCGGCTTCGCCCCAGGGCTTTCCGTTCCCGCGAATCCGCGGGCGTGGCCGGATCCCGCTCTGGCCGCCACCCGGCCGCGAGGCCATCATTCGACCGCGAGCACGAGCGCCACGGCGGAGGCGATTCGTGCTGCCGGTCGGGGAATCAGGGCGCATACCGTCGCGAATGCCGGTCCGGGCCGTGCCCGGAGCGCGCCGATCGCACAGCAGATAAACAACGATACATTCAGTCACCAATGCTAACGGGGGAAGGCACTTGATGTGGTTGGTGGAGAGAGACAGCGAACTTTCCGTGCTGACAAGACTTCTCGAAAGATGCGTCGGCGGCACGGGCTCGGTGGCCGAGGTGACCGGACCGGTCGCCAGCGGTAAGACGGCGCTGCTGCAGGCGCTCGCCGAACGGGCGCTCGGCGCCGGGGCGGTCTTCCTGGGCGCGACCGGCTCACGGGCCGAACGCGACCTTCCGATGGGCCTGGTGAACCAGCTGCTGCACAGCATCGACGTGCCGGCCGAGGGTGTCGACCAGGTGCAGTGGATCGTGGACGGCACGCTCGCCGCCACCCTCTACGAGCACGAGGACCGGCGGCTCGAACCGGGCCTGGAGGGGCTGGAGGCCGGCCCGGCCCTGCCGCCCGCCGCCCTGCACGGGCTCTGCAAGGTGCTGTTCGCCCTGGCCGAGCGGGGCCCGGTGGTCATCGGCATCGACGACGTCCAGTACGCCGATCCCGCCTCGCTGCGCTTCCTGCTCTACCTGGCGCGCCGCCTGGGCAGCACCCGGATCCTCGTGGTGTTCACCCTGTCCCACCGGCTCCAGCCCCACCGGCCGGTGTTCCAGACCGAGTTCCTGCACCACCTGAGCTCGGTGCGGGTCCGGCTCGCCCCGCTCTCGCGGCGCGGCGTCGGCGAACTGCTCGCCGGGCAGCTCGGCGGGCGGCTCGACCGGGAGGCCGCCCGGCGGCTGGCGCCCGACTGCCACCGGATCAGCGGGGGCAACCCGCTGCTGGTCCGGGCCCTGGCGGAGGACTTCCGCTACTCCGCCGCGGACGCCCCGGACGGGCCGGTGCCCGGCGACGCCTTCGGGCGGGCCGTCGCCACCTGCCTCTTCCGCTGCGACGCCACGACCCGCCGCGCCGCCAAGGCGCTGGCCGTGCTCGGCGAGCACGCCACGGTGCCCGTGCTGGCGGAGACGCTCGGCCTGGGCGGCGACGCGGTGGTGGACGTGCTGGCCGGTCTGACGGTCGTGGGCCTGCTGGAGGACGGCGCCTTCCGCCACGGGGCGGTGCGCGCCGCGGTCCTGCAGGGCATGCCGTCCGAGGAACGCGCCGCCCTGCACGCGCGCGCCGCCGGGGCGCTCCACGCCCTCGGCGCCCCCGCCGGCACCATCGGCCGCCACCTGGTCGCCGCCGGTGCCGCGGGGGAGGAGGCCTGGCAGCTGGACACCCTCTGCCAGGCCGCCGCGGAGGCCCTGCAGTCGGACGACGTGACCCTCGCGGTCAGCTGTCTGCGGATGGCGCTCTCGCTGTGCGCCGACCCCGTCCGGCAGGACCGGATCCGGTCCTGCCTGCTGCGCGCCGAGTGGCGGATCAACCCGCTGACCGCCGCCCGTCACCTGCCCGCGCTGGTGTCGGCCGCCCGGGAGCAGCGGCTCGGCTGCCGCGACCGGGTCGGCCTCATCGGCCAGTTGCTCTGGCACGGGCGGCTCGACCAGGCCGCCGAGGTGTTCCACAGCATCAAGGGCCAGCGCAGGCCGGCCGAGGCGGCCCTCAACCCGCCGCAGGACGCCATCGGGATCGCGCTGCTGGCCTCGCAGTCCTTCCCCGAGATGTCCGACCAGCTCCGGCCGGGCGCCCTGGACATCGCGCCGGTCGACGCGACGGTGGCCCGCCACCCGCAGGCCCGCGCGGCCAACGCCCTCGCCGCGGTGCTCACCGCCGGCGCGGAGGTCTCCGCCGCCTCCCCCTCCTCCTCCGCCTCCCCCTCCTCCGCCCTGTCCCCCTCCTCCTCCTCCTGCTCCCTCTCCGCCGGCGACTCCGTCGCCGAGGCCGTCGGCACCGCCGAGGAGGTGCTGCAGGGCAGCCGGCTCGACGACACCACGCTCACCGCCGTCGTCACCGCCCTGATGGCGCTGGTCTTCGCCGGCCGGGCCGACCGGGCCGCCCACTGGTGCCGCGTCCTGAGCACCGGCATCGGCGGCCGGCGCGCCCCCACCTGGCAGGCCCTGCTGGCCGCCGTCCAGGCCCTCGTCCACGTGCGGCGGGGACAGCTGGCCGAGGCCGAGACGGCCGCCCGCACGGCGCTGACGGTGGTGCCCGCCCGGGCCTGGGGCGTCGCCGTCGGCGTCCCGATCGCCGCGGGCCTCCTCGCGGCGGTGCCCGCCGGACGCACCGAGGACGCCGCCGCCTACCTGGGGACGCCCGTCCCGGAGGCGATGTTCGGCACCCCCTGCGGCCTGCTCTACCTGCACGCCCGCGGCCGCTACCACCTGGCCACCAACCGGGTGCACGCGGCGCTCAACGACCTGAACACCTGCGGCGAACTCATGCGGAAGTGGGGGATCGACCTCCCCGCCCTGGTCGCCTGGCGGGTCGAGGTGGCCGACGCCCACCTGCGGCTCGGCCGCGTCCAGGAGGCCGCCGAGCTGCTGCGGGACCAGCTCTCCCGGCTCGGCCCCGGTGACCGCGCGGTCCGCGGCCGCACCCTGCGCTTACTGGCGCTCACCCTGCCCGAGCCCGCCGGGCGGCTGTGCCCGCTGAACGAGGCCGTCGAGCTCCTGGCGGACGGCGTCGACCGCTACGAGCGGATGCTCGCCGTCGCCGAACTCGCCCGCACCCACCGGGCCCTCGGCGACGAGACGGCCGCCCGCCTCCAGGACTGGCACGCCGCCCGGCTCGCCGACCAGTGCGGGGTCCCGCTCCCCGGCGAGCCCTGCGCGGAGCCGTCCGCCGACCCGGTGCCCCCGCACGCACGGGTGCCGCTGCAACGCATCGACCAGGCCGCGCCCGCCGGTGAACTCAGCCACGCGGAACGCCGGGTGGCCGCCCTCGCGGCGGAGGGCCACACCAACCGCGAGATCGCCCTGAAGCTCTACATCACCGTCAGCACCGTCGAGCAGCACCTCACCCGCGCCTACCGCAAACTGCGCGTCAACCGCCGCTCCGACCTCCCCCTCGACCTCCTCCCGGAGACCGCCACCCCCTGACGGCCGCCCCGGCCCCGCACCCCGCCCCACCCCGAGGGGCCCGCTGCCCGCGCCACCCGCCGCGGCCACCGGGCCCCTCGGCGTCCGCCGGGCCCACAGCGGGAAAGCGGCGAGCGGCGGCCGGCGTGTGGGATTCGCCGCGACTGACAACCGCACTGCTGGGAGGGCCCTCTGGTTCGCGTTCCGCAGAGCGCCGTCGCGGGTACGGAGGAAATGGGGGACGTCTTCGGTAAACCCCGGCGGGCAGTGAGCGCCCGACGGTACCCTCGGCCATGCCCTTCACTGAGGATGGACGCCCCCTGATAGCGGTTGTCGGCAGTGCGGCGGAGGACCGCGACTACTCGCCGCCGTTGAAGGACGCCTCGAACGTGAGGGAAGCCTGTCGTCAGCTGGGCCGGGAACTGGCGAGGGTGGGCTGCGACCTGGCCGTCTTCTCCAGCAAGCCGAAGTACGTCGAGCAGCATGTCGTCACCGGCTACGCGGAGGCGTGGGAACCCGGTTCTGCCGGCAAGGTGGTCGGCTTCGCCCCGCGGCACCGGAGTCTCGAGTTCGAACTGCCGGCAGAGTCGGCCCTACCCGTCCATGTGGTTCGCGACACCAGCGGCGAGTGGGAGGTCGGTTACTACCGCACACTCATGGAAGCGGACGGGGTACTCCTGGTCGGTGGCGGGCAGTCGACCAGGGTGGCCGGGATCGTTGCGATGGCGCAGCAGGTTCCGGTGCTGCCGGTGGCCGCGTTCGGCGGCGGGGCCGGTGAGGTCCGGGTGAACCTTGACAAGGTCCGCAACGATGCCCTGGAGGGGGACATCGCGGTCATGGGTGAGGACTGGTCGGCCTCGTCCGCCGAGCGGTTGGTCGCCTCGCTGCTCGGGCAGATCGAGCGGCGGCGCCTCAGGGCGGCAGAGGACGAGCGGTCGGCGTGGTCGGGCCGGTGGCGTGCCGGCGCGGGCACGGTCGTCTCGGCCGTCCTTCTGCTCGCGTCGCTGGCGCTGCTGGTGACCGCGGGCGGTCCGGGCCCGGCAGGTGTGCGGAGCCTGGCGGTGCTGGTAGGGGCGCCACTGTGTGCGGCGGGCGCGGGAGCGGTGATCCGCAATTCCTTCGAGTCCGACGCGGCGTGGGTCCGGGCACTGGTGCGGGGCGTCGGTGCGGGGCTCGTGTCGGTGCTGCTGTACTTCGCTTCGCAACTCCTCGCGGTTCCAGGTCTGTTCGACGCGATCGACGTGCGGCGACTGCTCTTCTTCGCCGTCCCCCTGGGGTTCAGCGCCGGGTTCACGTTCGACCTGGTCTACGAGCGACTGCGGGCCGGAGCGGTTCCCGAGCCGCTTCCGGCGGCTGCTGGCGCCGGCCTGGCAGCTCCGCCCGGCGGAAGCGGGGGAACCGGCAACCGGTGACGACTCGGCTGATGTGGTGGCTCTTCTGCCGTTGATGCCTTGCCGATCGCGGGGGATGGGTAGCGTGACTACGACGGTTCCGGCGAGATTCTGTGGGAGGGGTAGTAGTGATGACGTTGGACCAGCGGTACGCGATTTCCTCTGCTTTGCTCCTGGCCGTGACGGCGCGCCGGGACCGCACGGGCGGCTCCTGGCAGGAGTTGGTGGGCCTGGTCCGCTCACCGACGGCCTCCGGTGCGCCGCCGGAAAGGGATGGTCTGCGGGCGCTGGAGCGATTCCTGGACGCCCTGGACAGCCCGTCGGCCCGGACACTGGCCGAGGTCCTGTGGGAGCGGGCACACGGGGATCACGCGTTTCGTGAAGCACTGCTCGGATGGGTCGGTACGGTCCACGGGGAGCCCGCCGCGGTGCAGGTGAACATGATCAGTGGCGGCACCTTCCACGGCAACGTCGTTCAGACGGGCGACTTCAACTCGGTGCACATCTTCACGTCGGAACCGGGGAAGCGGGGTTAGTCCCGGACGTTCTTCGTCGTCGTTTGCTGCTCCAGCGTGTGGGCGGCGAGGGTGCGGTACGACCGGATCCGTTTGCGGCCGTGTCGGTCGTCCAGTTCGGCGAACACCCAGTCGGCCTGGGCGAACGAGTCCAGTGCCTGTTTGACCTGCCCCTCAAGCAGTTGAGCGTTCCCGAGGTTGGTCAGGGTCTGCGCCAGGCCGGGAGAGTCCCCCACTGCTGTGAGCATCCGGGCGGCCCGTTGGAGGTGGAGGATGGCCGCACCGTTGTCACCGAGTGAACTGTAGGCGTTTCCGAGGTTGTTGAGTGTCTGGGCGATCGCACGGCTGTCGTGGAGCCTCCGGTAGAGGTCGAGGCTGTCATTGAGCGACCGGACGGCTTCGCTACTGCGACCGCCCTCCAGGAGGGCCACTCCGAGGGCGTTGAAGGTCTGGGCTTGGCCGCGGATGTCGCCGGCTTCGCGATAGAGGGAGTGTGCCGTCCGCAGGGCGCCGAAGGCCTCCCGGTAACGTCTCGAACGGGTATGCAGGTTCCCGATGTTGAAGAGGACCTCCGCCTCGCCGGTGCGGTCCTTGGACTGCTGATGGAGGCTGCGGGCCTGGTGCAGGCAACGGACGGCGTCGTCCGTACGGCCGATCTCGAACCGCGCGAGGCCGAGGTTGTTGAGCGTCTGGGCCAGCTGCCGGTCGTCGCCGCTGCGGCTGTGGACGTCCACCGCCTGGTCCAGGTAGTGGGTGGCTTCCTCGAAGCGGCCGGTTTCCATCAGAGCCGATGCGAGATTGGTGAGGACCTGGCCGCTGTTCCCGGTGTCCTCCAGGGCCTGCAGGGTGCTGAGCGCTGTCGTCAGCACGGCGACGGCCTCGGCGGAACGGCCGGCGTGGCGGTGGGCGTTGCCGAGGTTGGACAGGGCGAGCGCGAGGCCGTGCCGGTCGTCGAGATCCCGGTACAGGTCGGCGGCCCGGTGCAGCGTCGCGATGGCTTCGTCGGTCCGATCGGCCGCCCGGTAGGCGCCTCCGAGGCTGGTCAACACGTCGGCGAGTTCGTCGCTGTGCGCGTCGTCGTGACCGGCCGCTTCGGCCGCCTGACGGTAGGCGACGATCGCCTCGTCGTGGCGGTAGAGCAGCAGCAGGGTGTGCGCCAGGTTGCTGAGGATCCGGACGAAGGGGCGGGCGGGCGGTTGCCCCGCGTAAGACGTGGCGGCCTGCTCGAAGGCGGCCAGTGCCTCGTCGAAGCGCCCGGCCCGTAGGAGACCGGCGCCGATGTTGTTGACCACGAGCGCGTGGTGCCTGTTGTTGCCCTTGTAGGACATGGCCGCGCGACGGAACAGCACGAGGGCCGCCTCGGACCTCCCGCTGCGGTAGAGCGCCGCTGCCTGGTTGTTCAGGGCGTCGGACAGCGCGGTCGGGTCCCCGGTCTCCTCGGCGGCCCGCACCGCGAGGGACGCCACGTGCTCAAGGTCGTCGAAGCGCCTGCTGCGGGTGAGGAACTCGGCCAGGCCGGCGGCGATCCTGGTCACGAACCCGTGGAAGCCCAGCCGGTCGGCCTCCGTCGCGCACGCGATGAGGTTCACCCGCTCCGCCTCGACCCAGCGGGTGTCCGCGGCCCGCTGCGCGTCGTGCGGTGCGGACCGGGACCGGAACCGGGTGTCGGCCAGGTCAAGGCGGTCGGCGTAGTGCTCCAGCAGTCGCAGCAGGGCCGTACGCTGCTCTCTTATACTGGGGCGGACCTGGGCTGCGTACAGCCGCACGAGTGTGTGCATCGACCACCGCTCACCGCTCTCGGTGACCGACCGGTCGAGCAGTCCCGAGGAGACCAGGGCGCGCAGCTGTGCCGGCACGTCGCTCAGGGGGTACAGGGGTTCCAGCAGGTGCAGCGCCGCGTCGGCGCCGATGTCGGGTGCCGGGTTGGCAGCGAGGAACCGGAGTGTTCGGGCCTGTTGGACGGTCAGTCGGCGGTAGGAGACGGCGAGCACCGCCCGTATGCTCGTGTCGCCGCTCTCCAGCGCGGGCAGGCGTCTGGTGCTCAGTTCGTCCGCCATCGCGGCGAGCGGCATGTCGAGTTCCTGGGACAGGCGGGCCGCGATCAGGAGCAGTGCCAGGGGCAGACCGCCGCAGAGTGCTGCGATCCGTTCGGCCGCCCCGGGTTCGGCGGCGACGCGGGTGTCGTTCCGCCGGACCTCGTACAGTGCCGTTCCGAGGAGCGCGACGGCCTGGTCGGACGGTAGGATATCCAGGTTGAGCAGGCGGCCGTCCGGCAGGAGAGAGTGCTGGCGGGAGGTGTACAGGGTGGCACCGGCGGTGGGGTCCGGCCTCAGGGCGATGAGGGTGTCCTCCTCGACCACATCGTCGAGGAGGACCAGAACCGGGCCTGACCGGGAACTCCGGTCAGCGAGCACCTGGTGGTAGAGCTCCCGTTGCTCCTCCGTGGAGTCCGGGATGTCGTGATTCGGGAGACCGAGGTCCCCGAGGAAGCGGGTGAGTGTGCCGCGGATGTCGCGGTCGGTGCCCGCGGGAGCGTGGAGGATCCCGCCGGGGAAGTACCCGAGTCGCTTCAGTCGGACTGCCGAGCGGAGGGCCAGGGCGCTCTTGCCCACACCCGGAAGCCCGGCGATGCCGAGCACCGTGGGAGCGCCGGGAGCGTACTGGGTGGTGTCGGTGAGGAGTCTCAGCACCGTGGTCAGCTCGGCTTCCCGCCCCGTGAACGTGCGGAGGGCCGGGGGCAGCGGGGGTGTGTCGTTGACACGCGGGCTGCTGTCCGCGACCGGGAGGGTTCCGCAGAAGAACTCGGCGATCCGGCCGTGCAGGCCCCGATCGAGTGCCGATGCGAGCTCCTCGGGAATGTCGAGTCCCCGGGCTCGCCGCACGCCCGGGTGATTCCCGGCCCGGACCGTGGCGAGGTGGACCTCGTCGGCGGTGAACGCGGACGGCACGGTCACCACTGTGGCGGCTCGCAACAGGGACCGCGCGGTCGGGCCCGTCGCGTCGGGGTGGTCCCGGCTGCATGTGCCCAGGACCAGGACCGGTCCCCGGTGGGGGTCCGTGAGCAGAAGCTGCAGGGCCGCGGCGGTCCGTTCGCCGTCGCGGGCGGCCAGCCACGAGTCCAGATCGTCGAGCCAGATCACGAGCGGGGTGCCGAGCGGGCGGGAACTCAGGGTGGTGGCGAGTTCGCCGCTGCCGGGCTGGTCGGTGGGGGACCAGAGCCACCAGTCGGGAAGGGAGCGGCGGACGGCTTCCCACAGTGCACGGGTACGGCCGCTGCCGGGCGTGCCCACCGCGACGACCAGCCGGTTGCCGGAGCGGGCCGGGTCCAGCGCGGCGTCCAGTTCCCCGTCGACGGCGCGCGGTACGTATGCCGGGAGAGTGGAGGACTCCACCTGCCGCGACAGGGCGGCGACGGGTTTCACGCCGTACGACGTGGCGTCGCCTTCCGCGAGCAGCGAGACCGGTGTTCCCATCAGAACGTCGGTGCTCGGCCCGGTGTCCGGCTCGTGCGGGGTGCCGTCGTCACCGCCCAGCCGGTAGACCGTCCCGCGGGTCGTACGCAGGTAGACGGGGACGTGGCTGACCGGGACGGTCAGCAGACTTCCCTTGCGCAGCTTGAGGAACTCCTGATCGTCGTCCCAGGTGTTGTCGGCGGAGACCTGTAGTCGCAGGGGCTGGGTGTCCGGGACGCGGATGCCCACCGCAGGCCAGGTGGGGTCACCGAGCGTGATGTAGCTTCCGTCGTGCCGGACCGGCAGGACGTGGGTGGGCGGACCCTCAGCCCACGGCCGTGCGACGTTCCCGCTGTCTGCCCGCCGGGTGCCTGCGGGCAGCTCGTGCTCTTCCAGCAGGGCGATGAGCTGGGTGATCGTGACGCTGGCCCGGACGGCCCTCGGAAGGCGGTTCCAGGCACCCCGAAGCCAGCGCAGCATACCCGGACGGCGGCCGGGCTGTTGCTGGGCGGCGAGCAGCGCATCGCCCAGCAGGTCGTCGATGTCACCTCCGGCGTCGTCGGTGAGGCCGGCCTCGGCCAGGACCGCCACCCAGGTCACCTTCTCCTCAAGTCCGAGGACCGGCGTGATCGAGCGGTGCGCCGTCTCGATGACCGTGCGGCACTGGCGGAGCGGGTCGTCCCTGTCGGCGTCGGCCAGTGCCCGGCTCAGTCCGTCCCGCAGCGGAGCCAGGAAGGCCGGTCGGAAGGCCATGTACTCGCTGCCGACCCGTGCGGCCCACGGGCCGAACCACAGGTCCGACTCGACACCGACGTCGAAGGTCGGCCGGACGGTCAGCCGCATCGTGCGCAGCAGAGCCGGTTCGATGCGGGTGGCCGTACTGAGGGCCATGGCCAGTTCCAGGACCGGCTGGGACATGTCCGCGACGGTGGGCTCGGGGACGGGCGCATCGTCGGGGGTCATGGCAGCGCCGGGTGGGTGGGGCCGGCCGGGCCCGTGCGGTCCCAGCAGAGTGCGGGCATGAGGGCAGTGACCCAGTGTGGCCGACGTGACGCGGGCAGCGGCACGAGGGCGACCGGGCGGCAGCCACCGCGCCGTAGGAGTTCGCAGAGCTGCCGCCATTCGTCGCGCAGGGCGGGCGGGGCGGGCCGGTCGGGGATGTGGTTGGCGAAGTTGCTCAGGACGACGACCCGGGTACCCGGGGCCGGTGGGCGATAGGGGCGCCAGGTCCAGCCCGCACCGGGGCCGATCCGGTGCAGCGGCGAGTCGCCGAAGTGGAGGACGCTGGTGGCGTGGGTGCCCGCGATGGCTCGGATCTTGGTGATGATCATCTCCTGGTCCTCTGCGAACAGCTCCATTCCGGCACCGAGGTCGACCAGGATCTGGACGCCGAACCGGAGTGTGCGGACGGGGAGCCGGGGGAGACCGAGCAGGGGCCGGCCGGTGGTGAGCAGTTCCAGGAGTCGGTCGGTGTCGATCCGGCCCTCGGGAACCACGCGGGAGAGGAGGGTCTGCAGCGTCATCAACTCCGAGCGCGGCGGTAGCAGGGACGGCTTCGGCGCGGGGGCGGTCGCCCGGTCCTGCGGCGGATGCGCGGGCAGCGGTGTGCCGGAGAGCTCCACGGGGACGGCGGGTGTCTCGGCCAGAGGCTGCAGGAGCCGCAGCGGTTCCTTCGAGGGCACAGGACCGGGAAGGGGTGTGGATGCTCGGGGTTCCCCGCCCTGGGGAGCCGGTTCGTGTCCGACCGGGACCTGGGGCGAGGGCGGGGTCGGTGGCGGTGCTGCAGGAGCGGGTGCCGGGGCCGGGAGACGCCGAGAGGGTAGGGCCCGGGCGGCCTCCGGCGGGAGCCGCAGGCCGAGGAGGTCCGCGACGAGGGCGGTGCGGGCTGTGTCGTCCGCCGGGACGTCGAGGGCCGCCAGTGCCAGCGCGAGGTCCCCCAGCCAGGTCTCACCAGTGAGCCGGATCCTGGCGGAGGGCTGCGGGACGGTGGCCGGCACCGCCGCGGTGCGCTCCACGGCGGTCAGTCCCCCAACTGCTGGCGCTTGACCAGGGTCAGGCCCTTGAGGGTCTTCCAGCGCGGGTCGTCCGCGGTGGGGACGATGCCGAGGGAACGGCAGGCCCACAGGGCGTCCAGGTACTCGGCGGTGCTCGGCAGCCGGATGCCCTTGGGCCTCAAGTGCGAGCGCAGGGACTGAAGTTCCTTTGCGACCTCCGTGGCGAGGTCCAGGTCCTCCTGCTGCACGGCCGGGAGCCGGGCCTCAAGGTGGCACTTGGCGATGTCGACCAACTCGCTCACGGAGTCAGGGTGCTTGAGCTCGGCGATGACGCAGCGGCGCAGGAACGCCTGGGGGAGCATCCGTTCGTCGTTGGTTGTGATCACGATGAGATGCCGGGGGGCGTCCGGGGAGCCGTCGGTGGTCGGTTCCACCGTGACGTGAGTGCCGGTCTCGGTGACGAAGAACTCGTTGGACGCGAGCGGTACGAGGAGGCCGTTCGGCACGTCCGGGTCGGCTTTGTCGATCTCGTCGATCAGGACGACGGCGCAGTGCTGAAGCCGGTCCTGGTTCCGGTCGCGGGCCGGCCTCAGCCGGTTGGTCCTGCCGCGGCGCGCCGCGGCGCCGGCGGTGGCAGCCGCCGAACGGGGTGCGAAGGCCCACCAGAGCGGTCCGGGAACCACGTAGGAGCCGGCGTCGTACCTGGCCGACGGTCGGCCCCGGACGGTGCGCAGCACCTGGGCGTCCGCGAGTCTGCGGACGCTGTCGAAGGTCCAGAGCAGGTCCTTGGCCCGCGTGTGGGAGGTCACGACGTGCTCGTAGTAGCGCCAGTTGTGCCGCTTGGCCACCCAGGGGGCCAGCGAGGACTTCCCCGAGCCCGGCTCGCCCCGGAGCAGCAGTGGTCTCCCGGTTGCGAGCGCGACGTCGACCGCCAGCTCGACGTCGTTGGAGGGTACGTACACGGAGCCGTCGCGCCGGTCCGGCGTGTCGATCGGCCCGGGTGTGGAGTACGTTGCTCCCGGCGTCTCCGTCACTTCCTGTCCCTCCAGCATGTCTGGTCCTTCCATCAGTTGAACCAGGAGTAGGCGTTCCGCGGCGCGATGACCTCGTCGATCCGGTGCTTCAGCCGGCGGGCCCGCTGTTCGTCTGCCAGACTCAACGCCGGACGGACAGTGAGGACACTCGGTGAATCGGCGACCCGGAACGGTTCGGCGCCCTCGTTCCTGCCGGTCAGGGCGATCACCACCAGCCACGGGAAGTCCCGGTGCAGGGCGCCAGTGACGGCAGTCAGGTCCTCGGTGGTCAACTCCCTTGCGTGCAGGACCAGATAGTTGCGGACCCCCGGGTCCGGCCGGACCGTTTCCGCATTGACGGGCATCCACGACGGCACGGAGAACACCCTCCGGAGCATGGTCCGGCAGAGTGCCTCCAACGCCTCGGCGACGGGGCTGTCGTCCGTGGGTATGTCCTCCGGCACCGAATGGAGGCTGTAGGCGGCGGGTTCGTTGTGGACGGATCGCTGGACGTACTGCTCGGCGGTCCAGGCCATGGTCACGTCCATCAGCACGATCCTGGCCGGTCCGGCCATGTCCGTACCGGTGCAGGTGTCGGACTCCGGTTCCGGCTGATCGGGCGCGGTTCTCGGGCGGGGAACGGAGTCGTGGCCGCCGGGGGCGAGCATCCGTGCGGCCTGATCGTTCACCCAGGCGGGCAGGATCTCGTCGGCGAGGTGGCGCAGATTGTCGCTGTCCAGGTTGGGCCGCAGTCTGGCGATCATTCCAGGCAGCTTCTGGTGCAACTCGCCGGAGAGGAGACGGTGGGCAAGGAACAGCTCCGAGCCGATCATGGATCGGATGTGGAACAGTTCGTCGTCGGGGAGGCCGGCTTCCTGGGCGGCCGCGACGTAGCTCTCACCGTTGACGGACCGCGCGGTCCGGAGGAAGTCGGCTATCCGCTGCGCCCAGTTGCCGGCCCCGTCGATCGTGGCTCTGATCGGGGCGATCTCTTCGAGGATGCGCTTGGCGACGTCATCCGGTGATGAACCCGCCTCCTCAGCAAGGGAGTTTGCCGACTTCGCCGCCTGGAGCGACATGATGGAGGCGAAGCCGTTCTTGCGGGCGGCGGAGGTGGTGACCTTCCCCACCAGGCCGGGGAGGACGGTGGGGAGACTGCCGGCCCTGTGTCGCGCCACGAGCACCTCGGACTCGCGCAGGACCCACCACGAGATCTCTCGGGACGCCGGACCGGTGGTGGTGCTCCCGGCGGTGTCCTCGCTTGTTCCGGCAGGAGCGGCCATGCCGACGGTGTTCGGTCCGAGCAGGACGATCGCCGCGTCGCAGCCGAACATCTCGTCGTAGAGCCGCTGGTTCCAGTTGTCGCCGACACGCAGCCCCTCGGCGTCGACGAACACGCTGTAGCCGCGTTCGGTCAAGGAGGGTTCGAGGAGGGTCAGAACCTGTCGGACCTCGGGATCTCTGCCGGCGCCATGGCTGATGAAAATCCGTGGCTTCATCCCTTGGCACAACTCGATTCGGAACGGGGCGACACGCCGGTGTCCGCAAACGTCACGGCAGCGATTGTGGTGCAGAACGGTCAGGCTCCGCAGTCGATCGGCCAAATCGGGCTGCGGGACGATGGGATCCGCATACGGCCGTTTCCCGGCGTGCGTCCGTGTGCCGGGGCGGCTCGGGCCCCGGAGCTGGGAGGACCGGGCCGGTCGGCGGAGGAGCGGTGCGGTCCGCAGGGGTGCGGGTCGGGTCAGCGGGGGTCCGGGGTGCGGGCGGCGTTCCCGGTGGACGCTTGGGGGGCGGTCAGACCGGCCGTCAGGAACGAGACCACGGTGGGGAGTTCGGGGAACCAGGGCTTGGGGGCGGAGGCCGCGTCGGTGGCGAGCGGGCGTCCGTAGGTCTCCAGGAGCGTGGTGAAGAGGAGCCGCCAGCGGTCGGCGATCTCGCGCACGGTGAGGTCGGGCAGGGCCCGGCCGAGGACGACCTCGAACGGTGCGGTGCCCGCCCAGGGGGAGCCGTGGAGCGGACGGTCGGCGGCGAGCATGGTCTGCGCGAGCAGGCGGCAGAGCATCCGGCCGCGCTCGGTGCGCACCAGTTCGTCGAAGGGCTCGACGACGGCGGTGACCAGCGTCCGCACCTGTTCCGGCCCCGGGGCTCCCGGGTGCAGGGTGGCCGCCTCCAGCCGGTCCTGCCAGAGGGGGAGGAGTTCGCGGCCGAGCAGCGCCGTGACCAGGCCCTCGCGGGAGCCGAAGTGGTAGTGGACGGCGCCGGGGTTGAGGCCGGCCTCCGCGTTGACCGCCCGGACCGACACCTGGCCCACGCCGCGCTGGAGGAAGAGCCGCTCGGCCGCCGCCAGCAGGCGGTCCCGGGTCGAGGCGGGATCCGCGGCCGGCGCGGGCCCTGAGGCCGGCGCGGGGTCCGGGGTCGGGTTCGGGGCCTGGGCTGTTCCATCCGGCATGTCGTTATTGCACCACACGAACCCGCGTTACTATCCAATCAGTGATTGAAAGGCGATTGGCGAGCGTCCGGAGTGGTGTCCCGCCAGTCCGTGCGCCTGTGCGCACAGTGATCGAGAGGTTCCGCACCATGGGTACTTACGCCGTCACCGGTTCCGCGTCGGGCATGGGCGCCGCCAGCGCCGCCCTCCTCCGGGAAGCCGGTCACACCGTCATCGGCGTCGACCTCCGCGACGCCGACATCACCGCCGACCTCGGCACCCCCGAAGGCCGCCGGGCCGCGGTCCAGGGCGTCCTGGAGGCCTCCGGCGGGGTCCTGGACGGCGTGGCCGCGGTGGCCGGCGTCGGTCCCGCGATGAAGGACGCCGGTGCCGTGGCCTCCATCAACTACTTCGGCCCGGTCGCCCTGCTGGACGGGCTGCGCCCGGCGCTCGCCCGCTCCTCGGCGGGGCGCGCCGTCGTGATCGGCTCCAACTCCTCCACCACCGTCCCGATGATCGACGACACCCTCGTCGGCCTGCTCCTCGCGGGTGACGAGGACGCGGCCCGCGAGCACGCCCGCGCGGCCCAGGCGGGCCTTCCCACCGAGCTGGCGCGGACCGCGCCGAGCATCTCGGCCTACGCCACCTCCAAGTTCGCCCTGGCCCGCTGGGTGCGGCGCACGGCGGTCACCCCGGAGTGGGCCCGCGAGGGCGTCCTGCTCAACGTCATCGCGCCCGGCGCGGTGATCACCCCGCTGATGCTCGGGTCCACCGGCGTCACCGAGGAGCCGGACGCCGACTCCTTCCCCACCCCGATGCCGCTGGGCCTCTTCGGCCGGCCCGAGGACATCGCGTTCTGGGTCCACCAGTTCCTGCGCCCGGAGGCCCGCTTCACCACCGGGGCCACCCTGTTCGTCGACGGCGGCACCGACGCCGCGATGCGGCCGGACGCCCAGCCCACGGCGCTGAGCCTCTGACGCCTCCGGCGGCCGCCCCGCCGCCCGGCCCCGCGAAGGCCCCCGGCCCGCCCGGATGCCGCCCGGCGTCCGTGGAAAAGGCCGGGCGGTCCGGGCGGCCCGTCCGTAGGCTGTGCCGAATGGACATCCGCACCGCCTCCGACGAGGACTGGCCGAAGATCTACCCGTTCTACTCCGCGATCATGGCGGAGGGCCGGACGTACGCCTTCCCCGAGGGGCAGACCCTCGACGAGGCGCGGCCGTGGTGGATGGAGCAGCCGCCGGGGCTGACCGTGGTGGCCGTCCTGGACGGCGTCGTCGCGGGCTCGGCGAAGATGGGCCCCAACAAGCCCGGCCGCGGCGCCCACATCGGCACGGCCTCGTTCCTGGTCGACCCGGCCTACCAGGGGCGGGGCGTCGGGCGGGCGCTCGGCGAGTACGTCGTCGAGTGGCACCGGGCGCAGGGCTTCCGGGGAATCCAGTTCAACGCCGTCGTGGAGACCAACGAGCCCGCGGTGCACCTCTGGAAGTCGCTGGGCTTCGAGGTGATCGGTACCGTCCCGGGCGTCTTCGACCACCCCGAGCACGGTTTCGTCGGCCAGCACGTGATGTTCCGCGGCCTCTGACGTCCCGCTGAACGCTCCGCCGCCTGTTCCTCCGAACGCTCCCGTCCGTTCCTCCGGACGTTCCGCCGGACGATCCGCGCCCTCCGGCCCCGACTCCGCGCCCCGGCGGCCTGTGGCAGGATTCCCCGCAGTCGCGTGGGGTCTGCGGAGGGGCGGCGAGTGGCGGGACAGGGGCAGGGACAGGGGCTCTCGCGGCAGGAACTCATCCGCCGCCGGCGGCGGAGCGGATTCGTGGGCCGGCGCGATGAGCTGGCGTTGTTCCGGGAGGCCCTCCAGCAGCCGCCGGAGGAGCTCGCGCAGTTCCTCTTCCACGTCCACGGCCCCGGCGGCGTCGGGAAGTCCACCCTGGTGCGCCAGCTGGAGAACGCCGCCCGCGATGCCGGAGCCGTCACCGGGTACGTCGACGAGGCCGTGACCGACGCCGTCGAGGCGATGCGGGCCGTCGGCGTTCAGCTCGCCCAGCAGGGCGCGCCCCTGAAGCGGCTCGACCGCTTGCTGGCCACCTACCGGCAGCGCCGCCACGAGGCCGCCGCCGGTGCCGCCGCCGCTTCCGGCGCGACCGCCGGTCCGGCCGGTGGCGCCCTGACCCCGTCGGCCGGACCGGCCGACGGCGAGGCCCCGTCCGGCCCCGCGCCGGCCACCGTGATCGCCTCCCGGATCGGTCTGGTCGGGATGGGCATGATCCCCGGCGTCGGCGCGTTCACCGGCGCGCTCGACCCCAACCAGGTCGCGGCCAGCGCCGAACAGCTCCGGGGGCTGCTCAGCGCCCGCTTCCGCAGCCACGACGACGCGCAGCTCGTGCTCTCCCCGCTCCAGGTGCTGACCCCCGTCTTCCTCCAGGACCTCGCCGAGGCCGCGCAGCGCCGGCCGTGGCTGGTGCTCCTCCTCGACACCTACGAGCGCACCGGCCCGCTGCTCGACGAGTGGCTGCGGGACGTCCTGGTCACCGACCGCTACGGCGAGCTGCCCGCGAACGTGCTGGTGGTCACCGCCGGGCGGGCACGGCTGGACCCGCGCCACTGGGGCGACTGGCACGACGTGGTCGCCGACCTGCCGCTGGAGCCGTTCACCGAGGCCGAGGCCCGCCGGCTGCTCGCCGCCAGCAACGTCACCGACGAACGCACCGTCGAGGTGATCCTGCGGCTCTCCGGCCGCCTCCCGCTGCTGGTCTCCACCCTCGCCGAGGCCCGCCCGGCCGACGCGGCCGACGTCGGCGACCCGAGCGGCACCGCCGTCGAGCGCTTCCTCCGCTGGGAGACCGAGCCCGCCCGCCGCGCGGCCGCCCTGGCCTGCGCGCTCCCGCAGGAACTCGACGAGGACGTCTACCGCGCGGCCGTGGACGACCCGCAGGCCCGCGAACTGTTCCGCTGGCTGCGGTCGATGCCCTTCGTCATCGACCGCGCCGGCCGCTGCCACTACCACGACGTCGTCCGCACGGCGATGCTGCGCCTGCAGCGCCGGCAGTCACCGGCCCGCTGGCAGGAGCAGCACACCCGCCTCGCGGACACCTTCCGGCAGTGGCAGGACCGGACCGGGGAACGGCGGTGGAGGGACGACCGCTGGCGCGCCCACCGTCTCCAGGAGACCTACCACCGGCTCTGCGCCGACCCGCGCCGGGCCCTGCCGCACGCCCTCCGGGACCTCCTCAACGTCCAGGACTACGACCCGGAGGCCCTCCGCCGCTGGGCCCAGACCCTGCAGCGGGCCGGCCGGGACGCGGACGCCGCCGAGGTGGGCGAGTGGGGCGAGCGCCTGCTGACCGCGGTGGCCGACCCGCACCCGGGCCTCGCCGTCCTGACGCTGCTGGTCTCCCACGCCGAGCTCGACCCGGCCGGCCGCGCCTACGGCCACCGGCTGCGGGGCCGGAGCCACGTCGAGGCCGGGGCCTACGACCGCGCGCTCACCGACTTCGGGGCGGCGCTCGCCCTGGAGCCCGGATCGACCGGGGCGTTCCGCGGCCGCGGCATCACCCTGCACCTGGCCGGACGCCACGAGGAGGCGCTGGCCGACTTCGACCGGGTCGTCGCGGACGATCCCGGGGACCACGAGGTGATCGCCACGCGCGCGGAGACGTACCGGCTGCTCCGCCGGTACGAGGAGGCGCTGGCCGACTTCGACCGCGCCGTCGGGACCGCCCCCCGCGACAGCTGGATCGTCGCCTCCCGGGGTGAGACGTACTACGGGCTGGGCCGGTACGAGGAGGCGCTGGCCGACTTCGACCGCGCCGTCGGGATCGACCCCGACCGAGACTGGATCGTCGCCTCCCGGGGCGAGACGTTCCGTGTGCTGGAGCGCCACGAGGAGGCGCTGGCCGACCTCGACCGCGCCGTCGCGCTGAACGGCGACTACGCGTGGGCGATCGCCAGCCGGGGCGAGACCCACCACGCGGCGGGCCGGTACGAGGAGGCGCTGGCCGATCTGGACCGGGCGATCGGCCTCGCCCCCGAGTACCAGTGGGCGATCGGCAAGCGGGGCGCGGTACTGGCCGCCGTGGGCCGGTACGAGGAGGCGCTCGCCGACTTCGACCGGTCCCTCGAACTCGTTCCCGGGGACGTCCAGCGGCTCGGCGACCGGGGCCAGACGCTCCGCATGCTGGGGCGCCACGAGGAGGCGCTGGCCGACCTGGACCGCGCGGTCGCCCTCGCCCCGGACGTCGGCTGGTTGATCGTGAGCCGTGCTCTCGTGCACCGTCTGCTGGGCCGCTACGAGGAGGCCTCCGCAGGCCTGGACCGGGCCATCGGCCTGGAGCAGGACGCCTGGTACCACTACGAGAAGGCGGTGGTGCTGCACGCCCTCGGGGACCCGGGCCGGGACGCCCAGCTGGCCCGGGTGGTCGAGCTGGTCGGGTCCGCGCCGGCCGGGCCGCTCTCCCACACGATCGCGGACCTGGGCAACCTCTTCCTCGTCCACTGCCTGACGGCGCGCCGGGACGAGGCGGAGCGCGGGTTCGAGGACCTCCTCCGGCTGGGCCCGCCCGCCGGGCGGATCGCCGAACTGGCCGCCGACCTCGCCGATCTGGCCCGTCTCGCGCCGCCGCTCGCCGCGGGCGTCGCGGGCTTCCGGCAGCGGCTGGCGGAGGCCCTCCCCGAGTCCGCGCCGCCCGCCCTCCGGGAGCTGCTCCGGCAGGACCGCCCCTGAGCCGGCTCCTCGTCCGGTGCCCGGGCCGGTGCCCGGGGCGGTTCCTGTGCCGGTGTCCTGGCCGGTGCCCGAGTCGGTGCCCCGGCCGGTCGCGGCCCCGGGCCCGGCTCAGCCGTGGAAGGCCGCGCGGCCGGCCAGGACCTTCAGGGCCGTCTCCCCCCACCGGATGTTCTCGCGCTCGAACGCCATGCCCCGCAGCAGGGTGAGGTACGGCCCGATCCGCTCGGCCTCGGCCAGGTGCTGCTCCTCGGTACGCCCGTCGAGCAGCTTCGCCCGGAGGCGTTCGTAGCGGGCGAGCTTGGCGCGCGCCCACTCCGTCCGCTCGGCGACGGCGGCCCGGACGGCGCCGGCGTCCCCCGCGTCCACGCTCTGCACCTTGACCAGCAGCTCGTCGCGGATGGTGCTCGGGCGGCCGGGGAGTTCGGCGGTGTAGGCGCGGACGGCGGCGAGGCCGGCCCCGGTGAGGGAGAACAGCCGCTTGTTGGGGCGCTTCTCCTGCTGGACGACGCGGGCCGAGATGAGCCCCTCGGCCTCCATCCGCTCCAGCTCGCGGTAGAGCTGCTGGGGCGTGGCCATCCAGAAGTTCGCCACCGAGGCGTCGAAGCCCTTGGCGAGGTCGTAACCGGAGGCCTCGCCCTCCAGCAGGGCCGCCATCACCGCGTTTCTCAGAGCCATGCGGTCAAGGTAGCACCACCTAGTCAACAGGACGACTAATCGCGAAGGTGTGTCAGGGGTGGCCGGGGCCGGTGGTCCGGCCGCGGGCGGGGCGGTGCGGACGGCCCCCGGGCGGCTCTGGACATTCCGTCCGAGCCCGCACCATACTCACCAGTACACCTATTCAATTCGATGATTAGGGAGCGAGTCCGTGCACCCCTTCCGCAAGGCCGTCGAGGACCGTGACGCCCGGGCGATGACCGAGCTCCTCGCCGAGAACGTCGTCTTCTCCAGCCCCGTCGCGTTCAAGCCCTACCCCGGCAAGGCGGTCACCGCCGCGATCCTGCGCGCGGTGCTGCGCGTCTTCGAGGACTTCAGCTACGTGCGCGAGATCGGCGAGCCCGACGCCCGCGACCACGCCCTCGTCTTCACCGCCACCGTGGGCGGGAAGCAGCTCCAGGGCTGCGACTTCCTGCACCTCGACGAGGACGGGAAGATCGACGAACTCACCGTGATGGTCCGCCCGCTCTCCGGCGCACAGGCGCTCGCCGCGGCGATGGCCGCCGAGTTCGACCGGATCGCCGCCGAGGCCGCGGCGCAGTCCCCGGCCGGCCCGGAGCGGCCGGGCACCCCCGAGCAGCCGCCCACCACCGCGGGGGAGCGGTGAGCGACTTCGACGCGGTCGTCATCGGCGCCGGCAACGCCGGACTGACCGCCGCGACCAGCCTCCAGCTCGCCGGCCTGCGCACCCTCCTCGTCGAGCGGCACCACCTGCCCGGCGGCTGCGCCACCTCCTTCCGCCGCGGCCGCTTCGAGTTCGAGGTCGCCCTCCACCAGCTCTCCGGCGTCGGCGCCGAGGGGCAGCCGTTCACCCTGCGCGGCCTGTTCGACCGGCTCGGCGTCACCGACAAGCTGGAGTTCGTCGAGGAGCCCGACCTCTACCGGGCCGTCGTCCCCGGCCGCTTCGACGTCACCCTGCCCGCCGACTGGCAGGGCACCTCCGACGCCCTGGAAGCCGCCTTCCCCGGCAATCGCGACCGGATCGAACGCTTCCTCCGGCTGATCAGGGACGTCACCTTCTGGCAGATCGCGGCCCGCCGCGGCATGCCGCCCGAGCAGGTCGACCCGGTGCTCTTCCGGTACGGCCTGCGCCCGGTCAGGGACGTGCTCGACGAGCACTTCGACGACCCCGGCCTCAAGTCCGTGCTCGGCACCTACTGGACCTACCTCGGCCAGCCGCCCGCCCGGCTCGCCTTCCAGGACCTCGCGCTGACCCTCTACGCCTACCTGGAGTTCAAGCCCTGGCACCTGATGGGCGGCTCCCAGGCGCTGTCCACCGCGATCCTGGACTCCTTCCTGGCCGCCGGCGGCCGGGCCCACTTCAACACCACCGTCGAGGCGATCCTCACCGAGGGCGGCCGGGCGAGCGGAGTGCGCCTGGACGACGGGCAGGAGATCACCGCCGGGGACGTCGTCTCCAACGCCGCCCTCCCGCTCACCTACGCGATGCTCGGCCCGGACGCCGTGCCCGCCGCCGTCCGCACCGACCTCGCCACCCGCCGGGTCGGCGTCTCCGGGGTCGTCCTGCACATGGGCGTCGCCGCCACTCCCGCCGAACTCGGCCTCACCACCAGCACCACCTTCGTCCACACCGACGAGGACGACGAGCGCACCTTCGCCGCCGCCCGCAGCCTGGAACCCGCCCGCGGCATCTGCGTCACCTCCTACGACGTCGCCCCGATCGGCTTCGCCCCGTCCGGTGCCACCCACCTCAGCCTGATGACGCTCCAGTACGGCGACCACTGGGCGGCACTCCCGCCCGCCGACTACGCCCGCACCAAGTTCGCCTACGCCGACACCCTGCTGGAGCTGGTCGAGGCGGTCGCCCCCGGCATCCGTGACGCCGTGGAGGAGGTCGACGTCGCCACCCCGCTCACCATGGCCCGCTACCTCGGCCACCCGGGCGGCGCGATCTACGGCTACGACCAGGACCGCACCGAGGGCTGGCTGTTCCGCAACAGCGAACGCGAGAGCCACGTCCCCGGCCTGCACCTGGCCGGCTCCTGGGCCGGCATGGGCGGCTTCCAGCCCACCCTCGAAGCCGGCGCCCGCGTCGCCCGCCGCCTGCTGCGTGCCAGGGCCGCGGCCTGACGGCCGCCCGACCTTCCCCACCAGGACGGAGCACCCCGTGAGCCACCCCCTCGCCCCGCGCTACGACGGGCACGACGCCGTGCGGGCCGACCTCGACACCCGCACGCCGGACGACGCCGCCGCCATCGCGGCCGCCACCGCCGCCGCCGTCGGCGCCCACCACCCGGCACGGCTCGACCTCACCGTGGCGGAGGTCCTCACCGAGACCCCCAGCACCAGGACCTTCCGGCTGCGCCGCCCCGACGGCCGCGACCTGCCGCCGTTCCTGGCCGGCCAGTACGTCGCCGTCTCCGCCGCCGGCACCAGCCGCCCGTACGCCATCTCCTCCAGCCCGGCCCGCCCCGACCACTGGGACCTCACCGTGCGCCGGGTGCCCGGCGGACGGATCAGCAACCACCTCGTCGACACCGTCGAACCCGGTCACACCCTCACCACCGGCGGCCCCACCGGCACCTTCCACCACAACCCGCTGTTCCACGGCGAGGACGTCGTCTTCCTGGCCGGGGGCTCCGGCGTCGCCCCGGCGATGAGCATGATCCGCGAGATCGCCGACCGCGGCCCGGCACGCCGCTTCCACCTGCTCTACGGCTCCCGCTCCGCCGACGACATCGTCTTCCGCGCCGAACTGGACACGCTCGCCGCCGAGCACCCCGGGATCCGCGTCCACCACGTCGTCCAGCACCCGCCCGCCGGGTGGACCGGCCCCTCCGGACTGCTCACCGCCGCCCTCGTCGAGGAACTCGCGGGCCCGCTCGCCGGCCGCACGGTCTACGTCTGCGGGCCGCAGGCCCTCTACCCGTACGCGCTGCGCCAGCTCGCCGCGCTCGGCCACCCGCGCCGCCGGATCCGCTTCGAGGCCAACGGCGCCCCCGCCGACCCCACCGCGCAGCCCCACTGGCCGGCCGGCACCGACCCGGCCACCGAGGTCACCGTCACCGCGCGCGGGCACAGCTTCCGCACCCGCCGCGACCGGCCGCTGCTGGACGCGCTGGAGGACGCCGGCGTCCGCCCGGAGGCGGCCTGCCGGTCCGGCGAGTGCGGGCTGTGCCGGGTCCGGGTGGTCAAGGGGCAGGTGCACACCGCGACCGAGGCCCGGCTGCGCCTGTCCGACGAGCGCTTCGGCTACACCCACGCCTGCGTCGCCTACCCGATCACCGACACCGAACTCGACCTCTGACCCCGGCCCCCGGACCCGCCGGCGCTTCCGGACCCGCTGCCCGCCAACCCGAAGGCCCCACCGGAGCGTCGAACCGACGAGCCATCGCACCACCGCACCGCGTCACCCCCGGCCCCCCGCCGCCACCCGAAGGAGACGCACCACCGTGGCCATGATCGACACGCCCACCCTCGCCCACCTCACCGGCCTCGCCGCCCGCGCCTTCGGCGAGCGCACCGCCCTGCGCTTCAAACGCGACGGCACCTGGCACACCCTCGACTACACCGGCCTCGCCGAGGCCGTCGACCGGCTGGCCGCCGGCCTGGTCCGGCTCGGCGTCCGCCCCGGCGAGCACGTCGGCCTCCTCGCCGAGACCAGCGCCGACTGGACGCTCTGCGACCTCGCGATCGCCCGCGCCGGAGCCGTCAGCATCCCGGTCTACCCGACCGGCTCGCCCGAGGAGTGCGCCTTCGTGCTCGAACACGCCCGGGTGCGCACCGTCCTGGCCGACACCCCCGCCCGCGCCGACGCCGCCGCGCGGGCCACGGGCGTCGACACCGTCGTCCTCTTCCACCCCGCCGCCACGCCGTCGTCCGGCTCCTCCGCCGCGCCGGCCCACCGCTCGCTCGCCGACCTGCGCGCCCCGCTGACCGCCGCCGACCGCGACCGGCTCGACGGCCTCGCCCGTACGGTGGACCCGTCCGCGACCGCCACCGTCATCTACACCTCCGGCACCACCGGCCGCCCCAAGGGCTGCATGATCACCCACGCCAACCTGCGCGCCTCCTGCCGGGCGACGGCCGCGCTGATGGACGACCTCGGCGAGGACGAGGAGATCTACCTCCACCTGCCGCTTGCCCACATCATGTCCCGCTCCATCCAGCTGGCCGCCCTCGCCCACGGCGCGGCCCTCGTCTACTTCGGCGGCGACATCCGGGCCGTGATCGGCGAACTCGCCGAGGCCAGGCCGACCGTGCTGCCCTCCGCGCCTCGGCTGTTCGAGAAGACCTACGCGGCCGTCAGGGACCTGCCCCCGGAGCAGGTCGCCCGGGCCGTCGGCGGACGCCTCCGGATGGCCGCGACCGGCGCGGCCCCGATCGCCCCGGAGATCCTCGACTTCTTCGACTCCTGCGGCATCCCCGTGCTCGACACCTACGGCATGACCGAGAGCAGCGCCCTGATGGCCGCCAACCGGCTCCGCGAGCGCCGCCACGGCACCGTCGGCCGGCCGATGCCCGGCGTCGAGCTCAGGATCGCCGACGACGGCGAGATCCTCACCCGCGGCCCCGGCGTCTTCGCCGGCTACCTGGACGACCCGGAGGCCACCGCCGAGACCGTCGTCGACGGCTGGCTGCACACCGGCGACCTGGGCGCGTTCGACGAGGACGGCTTCCTCACCGTCACCGGCCGCAAGAAGGACCTGATCATCACCTCGGCCGGCAAGAACATCGCCCCGGCGGCCCTGGAGAACCTGCTCCGCCGCAGCCCCTACGTCTCCCAGGCCGTCCTGACGGGCGACCGCCGCCCCCACGCCGCCGTCCTGGTCACCCTCGACCAGGACACCGTCACCGCCTGGGCCACCGCCCGGGGGATCGCCGCCCCCTTCCCCGAGCTGGCCCGCCACCCCGCCGTCCACGCCCTCGTCCAGGCCGAACTCGACGGCGTCAACGCCCGGTTCGCCCCCGCCACCCGGGCCCGCGCCCTCGCCGTCCTGGACCACGAGTTCACCGTGGAGGACGGCACCCTCACCCCGAGCCAGAAGGTCCGCCGCGGCGCCGTCGAGACCCGCTACGCCGCCGTCATCGAGGCCCTCTACTGAGCGGAATTCCCGGGACCGCGGAGTGCGGCCGTGCCATGATCGCACGATGGCCTTCTCATCATCAGGACGGGTTGCGACCGAAGTACTGGACATCGGCTACGAGTCCGCCGGCGACCCCGGCGCCGAACCGGTGATCCTCCTCCACGGATTCCCCTACGACGTCAGGGCGTTCGACGACGTCGCCGCAGGTCTCGCGGACCGCGGCGCCCACGTCCTCGCCCCGTACCTGCGCGGCTTCGGACCGACCCGGTTCCTGGACCCCGCCACGCCCCGCTCCGGGCAGCAGGCGGCGCTCGCCCAGGACCTCCTCGACTTCATGGACGCGCTGGACATCGGGAGTGCCGTCCTCGCCGGCTACGACTGGGGCGGCAGGGCCGCGTGCATCACCGCGGCCCTGCACCCCGAGCGCGTCCGCGGCCTGGTCACCGTCGACGGCTACAACGTCCAGGACCTCGCCCACGCCGGCGAACCGGCGCCCCCGGCCTGGGAGAGCACCTACTGGTACCAGTACTACTTCCACTCGGAGCGCGGCCGGCTCGGCCTGGAGCGCAACCGTGACGACCTGTGCGAACTGCTCTGGCGCTCCTGGTCCCCGACCTGGTCCGCGGCGGCCGAGGCCTTCCCCGCCAGCAGCCCCAGCCTGCACAACCCCGACTTCGTCGAGGTGGTGATCCACTCCTACCGCCACCGCTTCGGCCTGGCCGAGGGCGACCCCCGCTACCAGGGGCTCGAAGACCTCATCGCCGCCCAGCCCCCGATCCGGGTCCCCACCGTGGTCCTGGAGAGCGGCGCCGACGGGGTCGGCGGCCCGAGCGCCGCCGGTGACCGCGACTCCTTCACCGGCCCCTACGAACACCGCCTCCTGCCCGGCATCGGCCACAACGTCCCCCAGGAAACCCCCGCCGCCTTCACCGCCGCCATCACCACCCTCCTGACCCCCTGACCCCCTGCGGCATCCCGTCCGGGGCGCTCCGGCCGTGTCGTGTCCCGTGTCCCGTGTCCGGGGGCCGGCCCGGCACGGCGCGGATCCTTCGGTCGTCGTCGGACGATCCTTGCCGCCACCAGCCCCACCGCGCCGCGACCGAGTCCTGGCCCGGCCCCGGGAGGGGTGCGTGTCCCTGTGTGCAGAGCTCGAACCGGGTGGGGATTCTGTGCGGGACGCACGTCACACGCACAAGTGAAAAACGGCCGATCCCGGTGCGGAGGAGTCGGATTCCCGGTCTGCTGGGACGGCCCGGCCGGGCCGGGCGGCGTGTGTCCGTCGGTGAGGGAGTGGGGACCTTGGGGCCAGCACGGCAGCGGGCGTTGTACGGCGTGCGGGTTGCCGCACTGGTGATCGGGGCCGGTGGGATCGGTCTGCTCGCGGGGCCGGCCGCGATTTCGGAGGGGAGCGGTGCCGGCGGTGCGGCGACCGCCCGGGGGGTGGGAGCCGCGCCGGGGGTGGCGCTCCCGGCGGAGGGCGGCCGCGAGACGCGCACCGACCTCGCGGGCGGGTGGAGCCCGGGGGACTACTGCCGGGAGAACGCCCCGCCGGCCGGCCGTGAGCCCCGCCCCGGGCGGCACCGGGCCGACCGGCGACGTGCCCCGTCGCCGTCGGGGCCCTCCTCTTGTCCGTCCGCTTCGCCCACAGCGTCGCCGAGCCGCGCGATGGGGCGCTCGCCCGCCGGTGACCCGCTCGCAGCGCCGCTGTCGTTCGGCCTGCCGGCCCACCCCCGCCCCGTGGTGCCGACGAGTACCGCTGTCCGGCCCGGGACGCTGCCCGTGACCGGCGCGCCTCCGCTGCTCCCCGTCGCGGGTGCGGCCGCCGCACTGTTCGTGGGCGTCGGAGGGGTCCTCCTGGTGCTCTGGTGCACACGGAGGGCGGCAGCCGCCAGGCATCGCTGACCACCATGACGGCAGAGCCGTGACCAGCGACGACTTGCCCCAGCAGCGGGGGAGGGGTAGTGTTCTCTAGTCGCTTGGCAGGGAGTACCGGACACGCATTCGCGCGGACGGTCCCGGAGCGGCCAATCCTCTGGAAATATCAACGCTTCCCCGCACGGGGTTTATTTGGCGTGTTCATTTTTGTGGATTGCGGTCGGATTCGCTTTTCGGAGCAGGGTTCGGCTAGAGTTTGAAACGTCGGACGGGGCGTCAAGCCGCAGAAGACACCAGCGAGTTGGATGAGGGAAGCGCCGGAAATGGCACGGAAAACATCTGATAAGCTGGAGACACGAAAGAACGAAGCGCCCGGAGGGCCGGTGTGAAAGCCGCCTGAAGGAAGCGTCCGTTCCTTGAGAAC
>NZ_JBHJRC010000052.1:0-35363 GCF_042261735.1 Kitasatospora sp. NPDC056327
CCTTCGGCTCCTTCGGCGGCCCGGCGGCGAGGTGGTGCCGCGGACGTCCACACCAGCTTGTGCTTCTCCCAAGTCGCGGACCGCTTCGGCCACGTGATCGACGCGGTGGTGGGCGCGGTACGCGTTGGCGGCGATCAGTGCGTGCAGCTGCTTGTAGGTGGCGGTCTTCACCACGCCCAGCGCCGCGAGGACGTCGGCGCGCAGCGGGGCGGTGGAGCCGTTGGGGTTGCGGGCGGAGCGGCGGAAGTCCACCCGGCCCGGCCGGGCCGGCTGTCCGCCGTCGTGCCGCTCGCCCTGGCCGCGGTGGCCGCCGTTCTGATCGTGGCCCATCCCTGCCCTCTGGTGGTTCGTGGTGGTGATCTTCTCTGCCGTACCGGACACCACCCACACTGATTGCCGCACGCCCCCCGGCGGCTCAGAGCGCTCGGCTGAACGTGCCTTGTGCTCGAAGAATCGGGAGGCGGTGCGGGCAGGAAGTACGCAACACTCTGCCGGGTGATCGTGATGCAGCCTGTCCTTGAGGTTCTCGCCCCCGACAACTTCGTGCTCTGGCCCGTCGCCGAGTGGAAGCAGTTCGACTACCTGGCACTCAATGGCGGGCTGAGCCCTGCCGAGGTCGGACTCGCCGTGATGCGCATCGCGGACTGCAACGACCTCGACCCCAGCCCCGAGAACGGAGACGACCGCCCGCCCCGGCCGGCCGACCCGACCGATTCCTTCCTCCACGGACTGCTGACCTTTGACAGCCTCTTTGTGACCGGGGGGATGCGAGTCGTGGACACGTCCACCGGGGTCACCTTCCTGCCTGGCTGCTGCGGCGGGCTGGGCGACTGGCGGGACTGGTTCCCGGTCACCGATGGCGGTAGCTCGGCCATGTTCGGCCACGACCCCGTGGCACTGGCCGAGCTCGTGGGCGACACCGCCCGGCTGACCCTCGACAGGGAGCAGCACGGCAGCCCCGTGATCGAGTTGCCCGTCCCCGAGCTGCGTCGTCTGCTGGCCGGCGCAGAACGTGACCTCACTGACTTCTACCGACTGGCGGCCGCCTGGATCTCCCAGTACCTCCCGTCTCAAGCCTCCCGGGTCATTGCTGCCGTCGGTGACGCTCTGGATCTGCTCCAACCGCACGCGGCACGATAGAAGTCAGCCGAGCACCAGGCCCCCACCGGTGCCCATCACGATAGGGGCGTCACCGGGGGCCGCGCGCCCGCCGGCTCCCGCTGCGCGCCGTCCTGCGGGGGCACCCGGCCACCCGGCCGGGAAGGGGGAAGGGCATCGTGTCCCGCACGACGGCCCGCCCCGCATCCGTCCTTCCCGGCGCATACCCCGGGCGCCCGTGCGAGCCGTTCCCGGCGTTCCCGCACCGGTGGGCGAGACGATCACACTCCCGGGCAGCCGAGTCGGAGCCGGCCGGCATGAAGGCGTACAACTGCGACAACGGGGCCTCCTGGCGTGCTCAAGGTCTCGACAACCCCGGGCTGCACCGGAAGCCCTGCCTTCATGCCCGGCACGCGGCAAGACCACCCGACCGGGTTCCCGCTGCCGAACTCATGTCCATCAAGATCGGTACGACAACGGCTTCCGAGCTGTCTTCGACCGCTCGGCCTCTCTTTCCAGGAGCTCGACCATGCGGTGCAGGACAGGGAGGGGCAGGGCCGGGTTGCACGAGGCGTCACGAGCGGTCACCGGGCTGCTCAGAAGACGCATCAGCACATCAAGCGGCACTGCCGGGTTCCGGGCCGCCCGGGCCCGGACGCTCTCGTCCATGTCGCGGAGGAGCCGTACCGCCGTGGCAGGTGCGAGCCGCAGGTCCTCTGCCACATCCCGCCGCACCTCCGCCGAATCGTCCTGGCTGAACGTCTCGACCAACGCGGGCGTCGACTCCGGGTCGGAAAGGGCGAGCCGCCGCAGACGCGGGTTCGGGTCAGTGGCGAACCGCAGCAGGCCCGCACGCGGGAAGTTGGGGTGGTCGCGGGGTCGGCCGGGGAAGCTGAAGCTGCCGTCCCACCAGTGCCACACCTCCAGGAGCATGTCGGCGGGCGCGTCGTCGCAGGACTCGGCGAGGAACAGCCGCACGGTCGGGTCCTCGTCCCGGGCGAGTCGTTCGACCACGTCGGCGGGGAGGCCGGGCGCCCGGGCGACGCTGCTGCGGATGAACGGGTGGCTGGAGGCGGCGAGCCGGCGCATGGCATCGGTGTCGTGGTGGAGGTCGGCGACCCACGGCAAGGCGTAGCCGCGCCTGGCACCGGGCTCGATATCGACCCGGACACCGGCCCGCTGCTCTTCCGTCAGATCGGCGCGCACGGCGAGCGTCTCACGCACCTTCTCGTCCTCGTCCGCGAGGAGAAGGACGAGCGTGTACGGGTGGAGCCGCGGATTCCCGGCGAGTGCGTGCCGTACCTCCACATCCTCGCCGACGGCTAGGCGGGCGGCCCACGCCGCTTCGAGCCGGCAGTTCCCCAGAGCTCGGGTGCGGGCCTCCTCGTCGAGGGCGGCGAGGACCGCGGGGTTCAGGGCCACGTCCTGGTGGTGACGCAGGAGCGCGGCGGTCTGGACGTGCCCGTCGGAGTCGGCGAGCAGTCCGTCGCGTACGGCCGTTGCGAGGTGCGCCCACGCAGGGGCGCAGGCGGCAGCCCGAACGCGGGGAACGGGATCAGCGGCGAGGGCGCTGAGCAGCGACGCCCCCATCCCGGGAAGCAGGGCGGCCGCGGCCCGGACGAAGGGGGAGGTGTCGGTGGCGAGGGCTTGGTGGCAGTCAGGGGTAAGTCGGGCACCGGCCCGAGCGGCGTCCTCGACGAACAGCTGTCGCCGGGCCGAGCCCGGCTCGTTCAGGAGCAGCCGGCTCCACTGCTCGGGGGTCAGTGCGGGCCGGCCCTCGACGAGCATGCCACGCACGTTCCGGTCCGGGTGGTCGACGGCCGCGTCGAGGACGGCCGGGGACAGGTCCTTCCGGAAGAGGAAACCGGGCTCGACGTCGAGCAGGCGGACGAGGAGCTCCTCTGGGACCGCCCGGTTGAATCCCATGGTCCACCAGTGCCGCCCCGGTCCCGTCAGCGCATCCGTCATGCCCACCATCCTGCCGGAGGCGGCTCCTGCTCGGCCGTACGAGATGTCGATTCCCGCGGGTGGGCCGCCTGGGACGCCAGCACAAATCCCCTCCGCCGGGCGGGCGCGATTGTGGACAGGACGTCGGACAGGGCTAGTCGAAGCCGTCGGCGTCGAAGTCGAAGTTGTGGATCACGTCCCGGACCCGGTCCGCGCTGGTGAACGTCACCCCGGCGACCTTCGCCACCGGCATGCACGGGGCGGACAGCAACACCATCCGGGCCCGCCGCCGGGTCACCACCCAACCGGTGCCCCGGCGCACGATCCGCAGCAACCGCTGCCCCTCGTCGCCAGCGATCTCCCGGACCTGCACGCGTTCAGCCACGTGATCATTCTCACCACCCGGAGCCACTGGCCGCAGCATCCGGCCGACTCGTCACGAGAAGGCGAACGCTGGCTGATTCAGCACTGGCTCGTCGGCCGGGTCGCCGCCCGCTACGGCCCGAATGAGGCCGCTGTGCTGGCGCACCGGCAGTAACGCGGCCCCCGCCCCCGGCACGAGGGCCGGGCCCTGCGGGCGGACTCCGAGGTGACGCTGGATGCGGCCGGGCAGCGGGTACTGGCAGGCATGTACGGGACCGGGCCGGGGCGGACCCCCGGGGCGGTGCGGCGGGTGGGCGCTGCGATGGTGGGAGCGGCGGTGTTCGGGGGCCGGCTGTGCGCGGCCCGGCGGACCGGGCCACTGGTGCGGGTGGTCCGGCACGCACAGCGGTGGGAACGGATCGGTGCGCGACAGCGGCTGCCGGACGCGGACGCCGACCCCGGCCAAGGCCCGGAGTTCAACCTGCAAGGCCTACCGGAGATGGTGGCGGCACACCGGAGGTGGGCGCGGGTGGCGAAGTGCGCGGTGCGGGCGGGGGTGGGGGCCGAGGAGGTGTTCGGTGTGGCGCGGCCGGGGCGGACGCGGGAGCCGGACGCCGCGGGCGTCAGCCGACCGTGTCCCGCAGCCAGGCCAGCTGCTGCAGCTGCTGGTACTCCGCGCCGCCCTCGTGGCCGTTGTACTCGTAGACCCTGAGCTCCTTCCCGCCGCCGTAGTTGTGGTAGGCCGTGAAGCAGGTGGAGGGCGGGCAGATCCGGTCCATCAGGGCGATGGAGAACAGGGACGGCGCGACGGCGCGGGCGGCCAGCAGCGCGGCGTCGAAGTAGGAGAGCGTCCGGAAGACCTGCTCCGCCCGGTCCCGGTGCAGCCGGAGGTAGTCGGAGATCTCGGTGTACGGGGGCAGGTCCGCGGTCTCGACGCCACGCCGGATGTTGCAGAGGAACGGAACATCGGGCATCACCCCCGCCAGACCGGACACGAGTCCGGAGACGGCGAGGCTGATGCCGCCGCCCTGGCTGATGCCGGTGACCACGACCCGGTCCGGGTCGACCGCCGGGTGGGAGCGTGCGGCGCCGACGAAGCGGACGGCGTCGGTGATGATCCGGCGGTAGTAGAAGTCGTCGGGGCTCTCGATGCCCCTGGTCAGGAAGCCGGGGACGGCGCCGGGACGGGACCCGGCGGGATCGGGGGTGGCACCGGGGGCGGCGCTCCAGCCCTGGCCCCGGGAGTCCATGACGAGGTGGGCGTAGCCGGCCGAGGACCAGAAGAGGCTCTGGTGGGGCAGGCCCCGGCCCCGGCCGTATCCGAGGTACTCGACGACGCAGCCGAGCGGGCCCCGCGCGCCCGCGGGCAGGTGGAGCCAGCCGCGGACGGGCTGTCCGTCGAAGCCGGTGGCCGTGACGTCGAAGCTGTCGATCTGGGTGAGGCCGGTGTCGACGGGCTCGAACCGGGTGGGGCCGGCGGCGGCCTCGGCGGCGGCGAGGGTGGCGGACCAGAAGGCGTCGAGGTCGGCGGGGACGGGCAGTTCCGGGCGGAACGCGAGGCATTCGGCGAGGGACAGGTCGGTCAGCGGCACGGCGGAGCTCCCGGGAACTGGCGTGTCGTGCGTCGGCGGCATGCGGACACATGACATCAGACATCAGATCTTTCGGTGACCCTAGGAGCGGTCCACCGGATGCGTCAAGAGGGGCCGCGGGCCGGCGACTCCGGCCGGCGAACGCCCGGAGAGGGCCCGGAGAAGACTCGGAGAGGACCCGGAGAAAGCCCGACGGCCGCCGGAGCGGACTCCGGCGGCCGTCCACGGCACACCTGTGCGGCGAAGGTGCCCGGCAGGTCAGGCGGGCGCCTGCTCCGTGCGCGCGCGGGCCGCGGCGATGCGCCGGCGCACCGGCGCGTAGTGCGCGCGGACCGCCAGGTCGAAGGCGGCCGGGTCGACCTGGCGCACGGCACGGACCATGTTCCGGTGGGCTTCGATCGTGTCGACCTCGTCCCTGACCGTGATCACGTTGAGGAACGGGGCAACGATCGCGTAGACGTCCCAGCAGGCGGACGACAGCTGCCTGATCAGCTCGTTGCCCACCGGCGCGACCAGCAGCGAGTGGAAGAGCCGGTCGCACTCGACGATGTCCTCCCCCGCGCCGACCCGCTCCCCCATCTCGTCCACCAGTGCGTCCAGCCGGTCGAGGTGGTCGGCGTCGAGGCCGCCGATGATGCGCTCGGCCATGCCGCGCTCGAACAGTTCACGGGCGTCGACGAGGTCGGACAGCACCGCGAAGTCGCCGTCCGGGCTCAGCAGTCCGCGGAACGTCAGCCCCTCCACCAGGGCGGACAGGCTCAGCCGCCCGACGTAGGTGCCGTGACCGTGCCGCACCTCCACGATGTCGAGCGCGTGCAGGGTCTTGACCGCCTCGCGCACGCTGGACCGGCTCGCCCCCAGCGCGGCGCAGAGTTCGTTCTCGGTCGGAAGCGGATCACCGGGCCGCAGCTTGTTGTCGAGGATGTAGCGCTTGATCTGCTCCGCGACCGTCGGCCCGCGCTGTGATCGAGCCCCGACGAAGTCCGCCATGTTCGGATTCACCACCCCTTGACCCCTCTCCCTGGTCCAGCTAGGTTCACATCCTATCAAACACATCGGACATCAGACATCCGATGTCTTCGGATCTTCCCCCACCCCCACCCTCCCCTCCGCCCCGAGGAGCACCCGTGTTGGATCGGCTTCATGACGAAGTGGGCCGCCGCAACTTCCTCCGCCTGGTCGGTGCGGTCTCCGCCGCAGCCGCCATCGCCGGAACGGTGTCCGCCTGCGGCGGCCCGTCGTCCACCACCGGCACGGACGGCGCCGCAGGTACGCCGGGGACCGTCGGAGCCGACGGCACCATCGAGGCCGGCATCTCGTACAGCCTCTCCAGCGGCTTCGACCCGATGACGGCCTCCGGCGCCACCCCCGTGGCGGCGAACCTGCACGTCTTCGAGTCCCTGGTCGACCTCGACCCGGTCACCCGCGCCGCCTACCCGGCACTGGCCACCGCGCTGCCCGAGAAGATCGACGACACCACCTACCGGGCCACGCTGCGCCAGGGGGCCACCTTCCACGACAACTCCCCGGTCACCGCCGAGGACGTGGTCTTCAGCTTCACCCGGATCCTGGACCCGGCGAACTCCTCGCTGATGGTGCAGTTCCTGCCCTTCCTCGCGGGCGTCACGGCCGTGGACGCGAGCACGGTCGAGTTCAGGCTCAAGTACGCCTTCCCGCTGTTCCCCACCCGCATCTCGGTCGCCCGGATCGTTCCGAAGAAGATCGTGGAGGCGGACCCCAAGGGCTTCGACGCCAAGCCGGTCGGCTCCGGGCCGTACCGGCTGATCGAGGCCACCCGCCAGGACAAGATCGTCTTCAAGCGCTGGGACGCCTACAACGGCCCCCGCCCGGCCAAGGCCGCCGCCATGAACTGGCGGCTCACCTCCGACTCCACCGCCCGGGTCAGCGCACTGGTCTCCGGCCGGGTGGCCGCCATCGAGGACGTCCCCTACGTCGACGTCTCCGGCGTCAAGGGCAAGGCCACCGTGGACTCCGTGCAGTCCTTCGGCAACCTGTTCCTGATGTTCAACTGCTCGGCGAAGCCGTTCGACGACAAGCGGGTGCGCCAGGCGCTGCACTACGCGCTGGACACCGACAAGATCATCGCCACGGCGATGTTCGGCAACGGCACCGCCGCCTCCGGATACCTCCAGCCGACCCACCCGGACCACCACAAGGCGTCCACCGTCTACTCGCACGACCCCGAGAAGGCGAAGGCCCTCCTCGCGGCGGCGGGCGTCAGCGGGCTGTCGGTCACCCTCACCACCACGAACACCGGCTGGGTAACCGACATCGCACCGCTCATCAAGGAGAGCTGGGACGCGGTCGGCGTGCGCACGACGCTCGACGTCGGCGACTCCTCCGGCCAGTACAAGAAGGTCGACGCCGGCGAGTTCCAGGTGATGGCCGCCCCCGGTGACCCGTCCGTGTTCGGCAACGACGTCGATCTGCTGATGCGCTGGTTCTACGTCGGCACCTGGCCCACCAAGCGCTTCCGCTGGGCCGGATCGGCCCAGGACACCCAGCTCAACGGGCTGCTGGACCAGGCCTCCCGGTCCTCCGACAAGGACACCCAGAGCAAGCTCTGGCAGCAGGCCATGGACCTGGTCGCCGACGAGGTCCCGCTGTACCCGGTGCTGCACCGCAAGCTGCCGACCGCGTGGAACCCGAAGACCCTGGCCGGCTTCAAGCCGCTGCCGACCACCGGCCTCTCCTTCCTCGACGTCAGCGCCGTATGACCGGAGCGCGGCCGTCCCCCCGCCCGGGGACGGCCGCCCCGTCTCCCCCGCACAATCAAGGACTTGATCGATGCTCGCTTTCCTGCGGCTCGCGCTACGACGTATCGCGATCCTGCCGGCGATGGTCCTCGGCGTGACCCTGCTGGTCTTCGTGGTGCTGCAGTTCTCCCCGGCCGACCCCGCCTACAACGCCCTCGGGGAGGGCGCCACCGCCGAGGCCCGCGCCGCGTTCGCGCAGGCCAACGGCTTGAACGACCCGCTTCCCGTCCGGTACTTCCGCTTCCTCGGCAACCTCCTGCACCTCGACCTCGGCACGACCGTGCCGCCCAGTCAGCCGGTCGCCGACCGGATCGCCACCGCGTTCCCCCTCACCCTGCAACTGACCCTGCTCGGGCTGCTGATCGCCGTCGTGCTGGCCCTGCTGCTCGGTGTGACCGGCGCGCTCCACCGCGACCGGTGGCCCGACCAGTTCACCCGGGTGCTCTCCATCGCCGGCATCGCGATCCCCTCCTTCTGGCTCGGCATCGTGCTGATCCAGGAACTGGCGCTGCGCCGGGAGATCCTCCCGACCGGCGGCTACGTGAACCCCGGTGACGACTTCGGGGGCTGGCTGCGGACCATGATCCTTCCCGCCGTCTCGCTGGCCGTGCCGGTCGCCGCCTCGCTGGCCCGGCTGGTCCGCACCTCGATGGTCGCCGAACTGGACCGCGACTACGTCCGGACCGCCACCGGGAACGGGCTGCCCCGCGCCGTGGTGATCCGCGGCGTGCTGCGCAACGCCATGGTCACCCCGCTCACCGTGCTCGGGCTGCGGGTCGGCTACCTGCTCAGCGGCGCCGTGGTGATCGAGACGATCTTCGACCTGCCCGGCATGGGCAAGCTGATCCTCGAAGGCACCACCGGCGGCGACGTGGCCCTCGTCCAGGGCACCGTGCTCACCATCGCGGTGGTCTTCCTGGTCGTGAACGTCATCGCCGACCTCCTCGTACTGCTCGTCAACCCGCGCGTCAGGACGGTCTGAGATGCGTATCCGATTCCTCCGCAGCCTGGCCCGGCCCGGCATACGCTTCCGGCGGCTTCCGCTCCCCTCCCGGATCGCGGCCGCGGTGCTCCTGCTCGTCGTGCTCGGCGCCGTCCTCGGGCCGCTGTTCACCCAGGACCCCCTGGCCACCGGCATCCCGGTCCAGGCCCCGGGCAGCGACCACTGGTTCGGCACCGACCGGGCCGGCCGCGACATCCTCGCCCGCGTCGTCGGCGGCGCCCGCTACTCGCTCGTCATCGGGCTCGGCGCCACCGCCGTCGCGCTCACGATCGGCACCCTGCTCGGCGCGGTCGCCGCAACCAGCCGCAAGTGGGGCGACGAGTCGGTGATGCGCGTGCTGGACATCGTCATGGCGTTCCCGCCGATCGCGCTCGCCGCCGTGCTGGTCACCGTCTTCGGCAAGAGCGTGCCGATCCTGGTGCTCACCATCGCCTTCGTCTACGTACCGATGCTCACCCGCGTGGTGCGCGCCAACGTCCAGGCCCAGTACGGCGAGGACTACGTCGCGGCCGAGAAGGTGATCGGCGCCCGGCGCCACCACATCGTGCTGCGGCACGTCGCCGTCAACTGCGCCGCGCCGGTCATGGTCTTCGCCACGGTCCTGGTGGCCGAAGCGATCATCTTCGAGGCGAGCCTGTCCTTCATCGGCGCCGGCGTCCAGGACCCGAACCCCAGCTGGGGCAACATCCTCTCCTACGGGCAGAAGATCCTGCTGGCCGGCGGCTGGTGGGCCACGCTCTTCCCGGGCCTGTCGATCCTCGTCACCGTGCTGTCGCTGAACATCCTGGCCGAGGGCCTGACCGACGCCTCCGCCGCACCGGCCTCCGCACCTGCCCAGGGCGCACCCGCCCAGGGCGCGCCGGCCCCCGGCAAGGCCCCCGCCGATCCGCCCGCGGAACCCACCGGGCCCGCACAGTCCACCGAACCCACGGAGCCCACGGAGCCCGCGGCGGCCCCGGAGCCGGCGGACAGCAACAGCGCCCTGAGCGCCCTGCGGCGCCTGGCGACGCGGGTGAGCGCCCGGCCGCCACGGATCACCCCGGTCCCCGACGGCGCACCCGCACTGCTCGCACTCCACGACCTGTCGATCCGCTTCCCCGACCGCTACGGCGACACGGCGGTGGTCGAGAAGGTCTCCTTCACCGTCCGCGAGGGCGAGACCCTCGGCCTGGTCGGCGAGTCCGGCTGCGGCAAGAGCATCACCAGCCTCGCGATCATGGGCCTGCTGGCCCGCAACGCCGAGGTGAGCGGCCGGATCGAGTACCGCCGCCGGGACCTGCTCACCATGCCCGCCAAGGAACGGCACGCACTGCTCGGCCCCGAGATCGCCATGGTCTACCAGGACGCGCTCTCCTCGCTCAACCCGTCCATGCTGGTCGGCAGGCAACTGCGCCAGCTCACCGCCCGCGGCGCCACCAGGACACCCGCCGAACTGCTGGAACTGGTCGGCCTCTCCCCCGAGCGCACCCTGCGCAGCTACCCCCACGAGCTCTCCGGGGGCCAGCGCCAGCGCGTACTGATCGCCATGGCGCTCTCCCGGGACCCGAAGCTGCTGATCGCCGACGAGCCGACCACCGCACTGGACGTCACCGTGCAGGCCCAGGTCGTCGAGCTGCTCGTCCGGCTCCGCGACGAACTCGGGTTCGCGATGGTGCTCGTCTCGCACGACCTCGCGCTGGTCGGCGACCTGTCGCACCGGGTCGCCGTGATGTACGCCGGCCAGGTCGCCGAACTGGGCACCACCCGCTCGGTCCTCACCGACCCGACCCACCACTACACCCGGGGTCTGCTCGGCTCGGTCGTCTCGCTGGAGGCGGGCGCCGAACGGCTGCACCAGATCGCCGGAGTCGTCCCCCCGCCGCAGCGCTTCGGCGCGGGCTGCCGCTTCGCCTCCCGCTGCGCCGCCGCCACCGGGCTGTGCCGCACCACCCCGCCGCCGGCCACCGCCGCCGGCCCGCACGACCACCGCTTCGCCTGCCACCACCCCGCCGCCGCCGTCCTCGAAGGGAGCGTCCGATGAATTCGACCGGCTCGGCCGTCAATCCGCCCGACCCCGGCCGGGAGCAGCCGATGCTCCGGCTGGAAGGCGTCCACGTACGCCACCGCGCCCGCAGCGGCGGCCTGTTCCGGCGCGACGCGGTGCACGCGCTCACCGACGCCTCGCTGGAGATCCGCAAGGGCGAGATCGTCGGCCTGGTCGGCGAGTCCGGCTGCGGGAAGTCCACCCTGGCCAGGGTGCTGACCGGCCTGCAGGCCCCGACCGAGGGCACCGTCGGCTTCCGCGGCGAGAACCTCTGGACGATGCCGGGCGCGCGGCGGCGCACCGAGTTCGGCAGCTCGGTCGGCGTGGTCTTCCAGGACCCCTCCACCGCCCTCAACCCCCGGATGCCGGTCGGACGCATCCTCCGCGATCCCCTGGACGTCCACCGGCGCGGCACCGAGCAGCAGCGCGCGCAGCGGGTCGAGGAACTCCTCGACCTGGTCGGACTGCCCGCGCACACCGTCCGCTCACTGCCCGGCCAGCTCTCCGGCGGCCAGCGCCAGCGCGTGGCGATCGCCCGCGCACTGGCCCTCGAACCCGAGCTGATCGTCGCCGACGAGCCGACGAGCGCGCTGGACGTCTCCGTACGGGCCCAGGTGCTCAACCTGCTGGTCGACCTGCGGGCCCGGCTCGGCCTCGGCATGGTCTTCATCTCGCACGACATCCAGACCGTCCGCTACCTCGCCGACCGCCTCGCGGTGCTCTACCTCGGCCGGATCGTCGAGGAGGGCACGGCTGCCGAGGTCGCGGGCACGCCCTCCCACCCGTACACCAGGGCACTGCTCTCGGCGACGCCGAGCCTGCTCACCGACACCGAGCGGATCGTCCTGACCGGCCCCGTGCCGTCCGCGACGAACCCGCCCCCCGGCTGCCCGTTCAGCACCCGCTGCTGGAAGGCCGACGACGCCTGCGGCACCGCCTTCCCCGCCCCGAGCGGCACCGGCGCGCACCGCTGGCACTGCATCCACCCCGAAATCCACCCCGAACTGCCCGCAAGGAGAACGTCATGACGGCCCACCACACGAAGTACACCGGCGTCATCCCCCCGGTCGTCACCCCGCTGACCGCCGACGGCGAGATCGACCAGCCATCGCTGGAACGGCTCGTCGGGTTCCTGCTCGACGGCGGCGTCACCGGGCTGTTCGCGCTCGGCAGCTCCAGCGAGACCGCCTACCTCACCGAGGACCAGCGCAGCCGCGTCCTGGAGATCGTCGTCGGCGCCAACGCCGGCCAGGTCCCGGTGATCGCGGGCGCCATCGAGACCACGACCAACCGGGTGATCGAGCGCGGCACCCTCTCCAAGATGCTCGGCGCGGACGCGGTGGTGGCCACCGCCCCGTTCTACACCCGCACCCACGACACCGAGATCGAGCGGCACTTCCGCATGATCGCCGACGCCGTGGACCTGCCGCTCTTCGCCTACGACGTCCCCGTCTGCGTGCACAGCAAGCTCGGCACCGAGCTGGTCCTGAAGCTCGCCGCGGACGGCGTGCTGACCGGCATCAAGGACTCCAGCGGCGACGACGTCGGCTTCCGCCGGCTCGCCCTGGGCGCGGCCACGCTGCCCGGCTTCTCGGTGCTGACCGGCCACGAGGCCGTGGTGGACGCGATGCTGCTGGGCGACGCCGACGGCGCCGTCCCCGGCCTGGCCAACGTCGACCCGCACGGCTACGCCCGCCTGGTGGCGTCCGCCGCCGCCGGCGACTGGACCTCGGCGAAGACCGAACAGGACCGGCTGACACGACTGTTCGAGATGGTCTTCGTGGCGAAGGGGACCTCCGGCACGGCCGCCGGCCTCGGCGCGTTCAAGACCGCGCTCATGCTGCGCGGCATCATCGCCGGCAACACGATGAGCGCCCCGATGCTGGCGCTGGGCGACCACGAGATCGCCGCGATCGCGGACCTGCTCGACGCGGCGGGGCTGCGGTGACGTCCACCGCGCGACCCGCCTCCGGAGGCCGGGTGGCCGGCGTCGACATCGGCGGGACGAAGATCTCGGCCGGCCTGGTCACCGGCGACGGCACGCTCGAACGGATCGTCACCGTCCCCACCCCGGCCGCCGAAGGCCCGGCCGCCGTACTCGCCGCGGCCGCGGGCGCGGTACGCGGGCTGGACCACGACGTCCTCGCCGTCGGGATCGGCAGCGCCGGAGTGATCGACCCCGTCGGCGGCCTCGTCCGCTCGGCCACCGACGCCCTTCCGGGCTGGGCCGGCACCGACCTGCGCGGCGGACTGCGCGATCACCTCGGCGTCCCCGTCGCCGTGGACAACGACGTGCACGCCCACGCCCTCGGCGAGGCCTGGACCGGCGCCGCCGCCGGCCGGCGGACGGTCCTGCTGGTCGCCGTGGGCACCGGCGTCGGCGGATCACTGCTGGTCGACGGCCGCGTGCACCACGGCGCACGGGCCGCCGCCGGACACGTCGGACACATCGCGGCAACCCCGGCCGCCGGCCTGCCGTGCACCTGCGGCGGCACGGGGCACGTCGAGGCGGTCTCCTCCGGCCCGGCCCTGCTCACGGCATACCTGCGCCGGGGCGGCACGCCCGGCACCGGCCACCTGTCCCGGGTCGCCGCGGCGGCCGGGGCCGGCGACGAACTGGCCGCGGAGGTCCTCGCCGACGGCGCCCGGGCACTCGGCCAGGTGATCGGCGGGCTCGCCAACGTCCTGGACCCCGACGTCGTCCTGATCGGCGGCGGTGTCAGCCGGTGCGGCGACGCCTGGTGGCACCCGCTCCTGGAAGCCGTCGAGGGCGAACTGCTGCCGCCGCTGCGCGGCCTGCCCGTGCACCCCGGTGCACTCGGACCGGCGGCCGCCGTGATCGGCGCGGCCAGGCTCGGCTGGGCGGTGGCCGCATGAGCACCGCCCTGCTGGAAGGGCTGCGCGGGAAACTGATCGTCTCCTGCCAGGCGTACCCCGGTGAGCCGCTGCGCGACCCGGACACGATGCGGCGCACCGCGCTCGCCGTGATCGACGGCGGAGCAGCGGGGATCAGGGCCCAGGGACTGGACGACCTCAGAGCGATCCGGGCAGCCACCGGCCTGCCGCTGATCGGCCTCTGGAAGGACGGCGCGACCGGCGTCCACATCACCCCCACGGCCCGGCACGCCGCCGAGGTCGCCCGCACCGGGGCGGACATCGTCGCCCTCGACGCCACCAGCCGTCCGCGCCCCGACGGCAGACCCCTCGCCGAGTCGATCGACGCCGTCCACGCGGCCGGGCGGCTGGTGATGGCGGACGTGGCCACCGAAGCCGAGGGCATCCGCGCGGCCGCCCTCGGCGCCGACCTGGTCGGCACCACACTGTCCGGGTACACCGAGCACTCGCCCCGCACGGAAGGACCGGACCTGCCCCTGGTACAGCGGCTGGCCCGCGCACTGGACATCCCGGTGATCGCCGAAGGCCGGATCCACACCCCCGCACAGGCCCGCGCAGCACTGGAAGCAGGCGCGTTCTCCGTGGTCGTCGGAACAGCGATCACCCACCCCACCACCCTCACCCGCTGGTTCGACACCGCCATCAGGGAGGCCACCGCATAACACCCCGGCCGGGAACACCACGACCGGCCCGGCACCTGCCCCCTGCAACCCTCCACCAGCACCACCCGGCGGCAGCCCGGCTCCCGCCACGCCCGGGCCCCCGGAGCGGTCGGGTGCGGCGCGGGCGGACTCACCGGCGCAGCCGTGCCGTCGGCAGCCCGGGCCGGAACCGGCACGGGTGCGCCGGCGGCGGCCGGGGCTTCTCCCGGGGTGCAGCGGGCGCAGGTGCGGCCGGTTCTGCGGTGGGCGTCCTTTCACCCCCGGGGAGGACCCCCACCCGCAAGGGACCCGACAGGAGCACCGAGGGTTCCTTGGTCCGTGGCCGCTTCCCCCCGGGGCGGCCGTGTCATTCCGGCCCGTCGCCGCCGGCCGGAACAGCCGGGGCGAAGGAGAATATGACACCCAGTCATCGGGAAGTCACGGATTTCGGCGGCCGGCGCCCGCCCTCGATATTCGCGGGCCGATTCCCGCATACGGTTCTCCGTAGTCGGTTCATCACGCCCCGCATTCGCTCCGCCCGGAATTCCACGCGCCGCGCGGGCCCTTCGTGCAGCCTTTCGAGCAGGCTTCTGCGCGGGGTGCGGACGCCGGAACAGCCGGCCGGGGCCCGACTAGACGTCGAGAGCCGCCTCGATGCGCTTGAGACCGTGCCGGGCGAGCGCGAGGTTGGCGCGCGAGCGGTCGAGCGCCAGGTAGAGGAAGAGCGAGCCGTGACTGCGGGTCAGCGGGCGGACCAGGTGGTACTGGGTGCCGAGGGTGATCAGGATGTCCTCGATGACATCGTCGATCGAGAGCGCGGCCAGGGCGCGTATCTTCGCACGAACGACCTCGGTGTTGGCTGCGGCCGCGATCTCCAGGTCGAGCTGCTGCCCGCCGCCGAGGAACCCGAGTGACATACCGCTGTCGTAGTCGGCCACGGCCACTCCGATGGCCCCCTCGATGGCCATCGCGTCCTTGAGTGCGTCGTCGATGTTCATGCGCTGTTCGTCCTTTGCGTGACTTCCGGGCAGAACTCCCGTGTGCGGGAACAAAGTAGCAAGAAGTCGCCGGTTGTGGTCGCCCCGTGAAAATGATGGAATAAAGTACGCTGCCGGGGTTCAGAACGTGAAAGGGTACTGGTGCGCGCGCTCGAAGCTTCCCTCGCCAATGTGCTCGGCTCCCCCGGAGTCGTCGGCGCCGCGCTCGTCGACGCCGTCACAGGTCTCGGCTACCGGTCCGCCGGGGACCACCGGCTGCTCGGGACCGGGGCCGAACTCGCCGAGCTGACCAACCTGATCGGCGAACGGCTGCACGAGGCAGGGGCGGAGAGCGAGTTGGAGAGCCTGGTGGTCACCAGCACCCGCCATCACCAGGTCGTCCACGTGGTCCCCCGCAAGGGCGACCCCTTGCTGCTGGCCACCGTCCTGGACCGGGAACGGACCAACCTGGCGCTGGCCGTCCGCCAGAACGCCGACCACGCACAGGACTTCCTGGCATGACCGCCCCGTCCCACGTCGGCCCGGTGAGCGCGGCGCCGACCGCCGTACCCGCCGCCCCCGCGACGCCGGCTCCACCCAGCGCGCGCAACGTGCCCGCACTGCTGCTCGCGCTGCGCCGCAGGGAGTTCACCGGCTCGGTCACCGTCTCCAGCGCACCGGGCGGCACGATCCACCTGGAGCACGGCCTGGTGTCGGCGGTCGAGACCCCCGGGGCCCCGACCGCCGAGACCCTGCTGCTGAAGTCCCGGCGCGTCGGCGAGGAGGAATGGGCGTCCGCCGAGACGGCCGTGTCCGTCGGCCGGCCGGCCGACGCTCCCCCGGCCTGGGGCGGCGACCTCGGCGCGGCCCTGGTGGCCCAGGGGTCGATCGGCGCCGCCGAACTCGAAGCCGTCTGCGCCGCCGCCGCCTTCGACGGGGCCTTCGCCCTGTTCCTGAGCCCGCCCGGAAGCTGGGAGACCGCAGAGGCGGCGCCGCCTGCCAGGATCGCACTGCGCCCGGGTATCGAACCGGAGCGGCTCTTCGAGGAGACCGCCCGGCGGACGGCCCTGCTGACCCGCCTCTGGGGACCGCCCGGCGAACTCGCCCGCATCCGGATCCGTCCGGCCGCCCGGGCCGACTCCGGCGAGCCGCGGATTCCGGTCCGCTACCGGGAGATCCTGGCCGCCTCCACCGGCCGCCGCACGGCCCGCGACCTCGGCTTCGCCCTGGGACGCGGCTTGTTCGCGGTGCTCCTCGACCTCGTCCGGATGGACGCCCGGCACCTGCTCCACCGCGAACCGGCGCACCGGGCTCCCCTGGCACCGAGCGTGGCCCCGCGGATCCCGACGAGCGAACCGCCGCCGGCCGCCACCGGGCCGCTGCCGCGCCGGGTCCGCGGGAGGCACGGAGCGGGCGGCTCCGGTGGCGCGAGCGGTCCGGGCGGCTCCGGTGGCACCGGCGGCCTGCCCACCCGGTCCGAAGGGGCGGCGGCCGGTCCGGACGGCCCACCGAACGCCCACCGCGCCGAACACACCGCGCGCACCGGGACGACCGATCAGAACGAGAAGAGCGAGAAGAGCGCACCATGAGCAGCCAGACACCGACCGCCGTGCTGGTCGACGAGCTGAAGTCCCTCCGTGACCGGGTCATGGGCATCTCGGAAAGTGTCATCTCCACCACCGACGGCCTGCTGGTCGCCGCCGACACGGCCGCCGTCCACCCCGAGTCGGCCGCCGCCCTGTCCGCCGCCATGCTCGGCCTCGGCCGGCGCACCGCGGCCGAGGTCGGCGTCGGTGGCCTGCGGGACGTGGTCACCCGCTGCACCGGCGGCTACGTCGTGGTGCTGGCGATCGGCGAGCAGGCACTGCTGATGATCCTGGGGGACGAGGGCCTCGACGTCGCAGGTCTGCACCGCGAGTCGCCCGCCACCGTCCGCCGGCTGAGCGAGCTGCTCGGCATGGTCCCCGCCGTCTGACGAGCGAGACCGTTCAGGTCGGTCCCACCACCGAGAACGCCAGGACCGTGGAGAAGACCACCGGCGTCGCGGTCAGCGCCGAGGCGAGTTTCGGCTTCAAGGGGTTCGGTTCCTCCAGCAAGGAGACCTTCCCGCAGGAGATGAAGGTCTCCACCACCGACGAGCGGATCACCGAGCCGTCGACCACGGTGATCGGCGAACCGAAGCACCCGGAGGGCGAGCACGTCTCCGAGGCGATCCGGTTCCGCGAGGACGAGTACGTACTGGAGCGCCTCGACGGGACCAAGGTCATCGGACGGACCGTCAGAGCGGGTGCCTGTCCTTGCCGGCGCACCGCGGTGCGCCGGCGGCACCGCGGTCAGGGCGATTGCCTTCCGGGCGTCCTCGCCGGGGTTGACGTTGCCGGTCGGGTCGGCGGTGCAGTGGAGTCTGCGGCACCGCCGGCGGGTGCCTCGGCCCGGGCCACCCGGGTATGCCCGTCGGTCTGTCGGCGGTGCGGGAGGCGGGCGGTGCGGGTGCTCCCGGCGGCCGCGGACCTGTCGCTGCCGGGAGCACCCCGTCGCAGGCCCGGCGGACGAGCCGGTGGCAGTGCCGCGGCACGGTCCCCGGTGCCGGGCCGGGGACCGTGATCGGCGGCGGGGTTCAGGAGGCGGGCATCAGGACGGTGTCGACGATGTAGACGGTGGCGTTGGCCGTCGTCACGTCGCCGCAGAGCACCTTGGCCACGCCGTTGGCGGTGAAGTCGGGGGTGGTGCCGGTGACGGTGACGTCGTGCGTCTCCAGGGTCTTGTGGGCGCCGGCCAGGGCGGCGGGGGCGAGACGCTGGGGGACGACGTGGTAGGTGAGGATCTTGGTGAGCTTCTCCTTGTCGGCGAGGACGGCGTCGAGGTCGGCCTTGGGGAGCTTGGCGAAGGCGTCGTTGGTGGGCGCGAACACGGTGATGTTCTTCGCGGAGTTGAGGGTGTCGACCAGGCCGGCGGTCTTGACGGCGGTCACCAGGGTCGACAGGAGCGGATTGTTGGAGGCGGCGGTCGCGACCGGGTCGGCGGCCATGCCCTGGAAGGATCCGGCGCCGTCCTTGGGCACGGCCGCGCAGGCGGCCCCGAACGGCTTGCCCGCCACGGCCTGGGTGGTCGGGGGTTCCATCGCGGGGGCCGGGTTCGCCGCCGCGCCGGTGGTGGCGGCGGTGGTGGCGGTCTTGCCGGAGACCGTGCTGCTGCTGTCGCCGCCACCGCAGGCGGTGAGGGTTGCGGCGAGGAGCCCGCCGGCGAGGAGGGCGGTGACGGGCTTGCGGCGCAGGATGGTGGTCATCGGGTTCCTTCTTCTCGGATGGGGTGGAGCGGGCACGCCGGCGGCGCGCCGTGAGGTGGGGCCGGGTTCAGGTGACGGTGACGACGGTGCTGTGCCAGCCCGTCGCCCCGGACGGGTAGGGCGTTCGGCGCTGCTCGTCCTGGACGGCCCCGGTGGCATCGGTGGCGCGCGCCTCCAGGCGGTGGGTGCCGCGGGTGGCGTCGTGCCAGGTGTGGTGCCACTGCCGCCAGACGTCGGCCCCGGCATCGGCGGCGAGGACGGCCTGCTGCCAGGGGCCGGCGTCCACGCGGACCTCGACGGCGGCGACGCCGCGGTGGGTGGCCCAGGCGGTGCCCGCGACGGTGACGTCCCCGGCCGGCACACGGGCGAACGGGGCGGGCACGTCGATGCGCGAGGCGGTGCGGACCTCACCGGTGCGGTCCCAGCCGCGCCGGACCCAGTACGGGTCGCGGGCGGCGAAGGTCGTCACCTCCAGGTCGACGAGCCACTTGGTGGCGGAGGTGTAGCCGTAGAGGCCCGGGACGACCGTGCGGCACGGGAAGCCGTGCTCGACGGGCAGGGGCTCGCCGTCCATCCCGACCGCGAGCAGGGCGGTCCGGCCGTCCAGCACCCGTTCCAGGGGGGTGCCGATGGTCATGCCGTCCTCCGAGCGGCCGAGGACCTGGTCCGCACCGGCCCTCACCCCGGCCCGGCGCAGCAGGGCGGGCAGGGAGGCGCCGAGCCAGCGGGTGGTGCCGATGTAGGGGCCGCCGACCTCGTTGGAGACGCAGGACATGGTGTGGTCCAGCTCCTCCAGGGGCAGTCGCAGCAGGTCGTCGAAGGAGAGCCGGACGGGGCGGTCGACGAGGCCGTGGATGCGCAGGGTCCAGTCCCTCGGGTCGATGCGGGGCAGGGTGAGCGCGGTGTCGACCCGGTAGAAGCCGGGTGTGGGTGTGCGCAGCGGCGCGAGTCCGGGGACGGCCAGGTCGGCGGCGGGCGACAGGAGCGGCGCGGGGCGCCGCGGGGGCGGGAGCGCGACGGCGGCCCGGGCGGCGGTGATGTCGTTGCGCCGGTCGGACAGGTGGCGGGCGGCGGGGGCGATGGCGGCGGACAGGGTGATGACGGCGCCTGCGCCGATCACGGCGCGCCGCCCCGGGGCGGCCACGGCCGGGGACGGCCGGGGGGTCTGCCGGGGGGTCTGCCGGGGGCTTTCGGCGGCGGGAGCGGGGCCGTCCGGACCGGCCGCGTCCCGGCCGGGCGCCGGCGGGGCGGATGCCGCCGCCGGGGCGGATGCCGCCGCCGGGGCGGCGGGCGGGCGGCGCGGCCGCAGGAGGGCGAGCAGCACCACCGCGGCGGTGAGGCCCGCCGCCGCCGAGGGCAGGACGTCGGCGGCCCGGGCTCCGGGACGGGTGAGGGCCGCCCCGGCGCCGAGCAGGCCGAAGCCGGCCGCGAGCACGGTTCCCGTGACCGTCCGGCGGGCCGCGAGCGGGCCGAGGGCCGCCGCCAGCAGCCCCAGGACGGCACAGATCCCCGCCAGGAGCACGGTCTTGTCGGACGTTCCGAACGAGCGCACCGCCCACTCCTTGACGCCGGTCGGCGCGAGGTCGATCGCGGCCGAGCCGACGGCGAGGACCGGGGACGCCTGGGGACGCACCAGCGCCGCCACCGCCTCACCGGCGGCGAGGGCCGCGCAGGCCGCGGCGATCCCGCAGGCCATCCGCGCCGGCAGTGCGCCCACGGCGCTGTGCCGGACGGGAGAGGTCGTCACGTCGTTGCTCACACACCGCATTCGGGCGAGCGGCCGCTGCGGATGGGTACGGTCTTCGGGTTCACCTGTCCGGGTGACGGGGGAAGCGGGACCGAGCCGGAGCAATCCGGCGGTCCGCCGGCGGCGAATACCTTCCGTGAGGTGGACCGGAACCCTTAACTTCCTTGCGGCACAAGGGAAAGCGCCACGTGTCCGGCGCCCGGTCCGGCGGCAGACACCCCGTCGGGTGCCCCGGCGGTGGGCCCGGTCCGCAGGGGCGACCGCACCGCGTCCGCCCACCTCTACGACGCGTCGGCCGACCAGGTCCCCGGCCGGGTGCGGCGGGCGCTGTGGGGCAAGGCCCGGACGGAGGGGACGCGGCCTGCGGGGCACTGTGGGAGCAGCCCGGCCCGGGGGCACCGGGCATGTGTGGAGGCGGCGGCGGAGCCGGTCACGGCGGCCGGCGGATCGGGTCGGTGAATTCTGCCGCGGGGGCGGCGGTGACCGATGACGGTGATCCGCCCGAGAGCGGAGGAGGAGTGACCCGGGTGACTGGGGAAGGAGCGCACGTGGAGTTGGCCGGCACCGGCCTGTGTGACGGACCGTGGCCGGAGCTGTTGCCCGACCTCCGTCCCGTCCTGGTCGTACCCGCAGCGCCCGGGCGCTCCTGCGACCCGCGGGACGGCTGGAGCGCGCAGGCACCGGGAGGCGGTCCGCACCCCGGGTGGTCCGCCGTCCTGGACGGCAACCGGCTGACCGTGCACCGGCCCGGGCAGCAGCCCTGGTACGACGGTGAGGTCGCCGTCGGCCGTGAATGGCGCCGCGCCGTCCGCGTCCACCGCGTCCTGCTGCTCGTGACCGGCCCGTTCAGCGGTGTCACCGACTTCGGGGCCGCCGCCGGCGCGGGCCGGCTGTTCCTCCTCACCGTCCCGGTCCGCCTGGACGGGCCGTCCTGACCCCGCTCCGCCCCGGCAACGGCCCGGGAACGGCCCGGCCGGAGCTTCCGACCGTCCGGTGGAACCTCTTCGGGCGGTGGAGCCACCAGCGGCCGGGTGACGGCCGGGCGGGCGGACGCCGCCGGGTACGGGCGCGGCGGTTCCGTTCGTCGGGCGCCCACCCGTCGGGCGGCGCGGCGGGCGGGAGCGGCGCCGGGCCCGACGGGGCGCGGTTCGGGGCGGCGCCGCGGTCGCAGCGGCGTCATTCGTTGCGGATCAGCCAGGACAGGAGGACCACGAGGCCCGCCCAGCCGAGTGCGGCGAGGGGAAGCACGACAGCCAGGGGCACGTGGAGCTGAAGCGCCATCACACTGCCGAAGAGCGGGGGGACGGCGAAGAAGAGGGCGGAGCCGACCGTGATCCGGAAGATGCCCACGGTCGGCCCGCCCAGCCCCAGCCGGGTCAGGGCCGGCCTCGTGCCGTGGATGACCAGTGACGATCCCAGGAACCCCAGCGCCGTCAGTTCCAGACACGCCCGCAGCGGCACCTGCGGGGCCCTGGCCCGGTGCCCGGCCGCGGCGACCTCGACCACCCGGCCCCGGAAGACCGTCAGCTCGACCGCGGAGCCCAACGGCATGTCGTCGTAGAACGCCTCGTCGACGTCGTACACGCCGTGGATCGACACCGTCTCCCCCGCGACCGTCAGTCGGTAGACCGTTCCGCCGGGGTTCCCCCGGGTGGACCGCTGCGCCACCCTGCCGGTCTCGTGCCGCAGACAGTCCGCGCCGGGTGCCGCCGTCGCTCCGCACACCGGTGCGTGCCGGTAGGCGGTCACCTCGTCGTACGTGAGGACGAACGAGCGGAAGCCGAGGACGACCAGACCCAGGCCCGCCAGCGCGATCAGACCGCACACCAGCTGGACGACGACCGCACCCGGGGACCGGAGGGGGCCGCCGGAGGGCCGCGCCGTTTCCCCGCGCCGGACGTTCATGGCATCCCACCCCTGTCGGGCACGTCCCGGGCACCTCCCCGATGCCCCACGAGGATCCTCCCAGAACGGGACCGCCGCAGCGAGCGGGTCAGGCCGGCCTGTGACGCGCCTGTCACACACGGCGGCCGCGCGGCCGGCCCGCTGCCCGCTGCCCGTCGAGGACCGTTGAAGTCGGCCGGGGCGGACGCGAGGCCGGGGAAACGGTCCGGCTGAGCCCGCCGGGCACGGTGACTCGTCCGTGGGAGTCGCGGGCGGGCACGTCGCCGAGAGGCCGACCCTGCACTCCGGGGCGGAAGACGATCACGGGGGATGAATGGAACGCGCGCACGAAGTACCATCCCTGCGAGGTTCTCCGGTCGGCACCTCTCAGCCTCCGCAGTGGCGCGGTCGGACGGAGACATCCCCGCAGGGAGGACAGAGGGCGATGAGTGTGGCCGGGAGTTGGTCGCGTGTGATGAGTCTCCTTCGGGAGCACGCGCCGGCCGATCACGCCGATCTGCCGGGGCCCGCCACGGAGCAGATGCTCGCGGCAGCCGAAGAGCGGATGGGGATCTCCCTGCATGCGGACCTGCGGACGTGGCTGTTGCAGAACAATCCGGATCTGCCGGAGGAAGACGTCGACGACGACGTGATGTGCTGCGGCTTCGACGGGTTCCCCGACGAGGGAAGCTTCTTTCTGGGCGTCCGGGCGATGGAGAGGCTCTACGCGAACCGCTCGACGTCCTGTGGGTTCGACCCTCCGGACCAGCCGGACCAGCCGTTCTGGCGCAACGAGTGGATCCCGTTCCTGTCCGACCAGGACGGCTGGAGAGGCAAGTTCGTCGATGTGCGGGACGGGCGTGTCGGCCGCTGGTTCGTGGGTGAGACCACGGTCACGGGCGAGTACGAGTCGATGGCCCGGTACTTCGACTCCGTGGCCGAGACGCTGACGGGGATCGCCGACGGAAGCTCCCCGGTCCGTCGGTTCGCCGAAGGGCGACTCGTCTGGTCGTGAGACGGTCCTCGACCGGACGACGGCCACTGGGTGGGGTTCGGACCGCCCGGCCCGGTTCCGCCGTTGTCCAGCGGTGTCGGCCTGCGCTCAGTAGGGTGGGGCTGCCTTCTCCAGCTCGCTCAGCCAATCACACGGTACGAGACGTCCGTGCCCGTCGCCGGCAGCGGATCCGGGCGCCTCCTCGGGACCTCGGTGGAGTTCATGGCAGCCTTCGGCAGGGAAACGACCGACCGTCCCGGCGGCGCCGCGGGGCGCGGGGACCTGGAGCGGCTCTTCGGGCGGCGGTTCGCACTCATCGGCATGATCCACCTGTTGCCGCTCCCCGGTTCGCCCCGGTTCACCCCGGAACGCGGAATGGCCGAGGTGATCCGGCGGGCGACGGAGGAGGCCCGGGTGCTCGTCGACGCCGGGTTCGACGGCCTGATCGTCGAGAACGGCTGGGACATCCCCTTTCTCAAGCCCGACGACATCGGCCCCGAGACGCCGGCGGCGATGGCCGTCGCCACGGCCGAGGTGGCGCGCGCCGTGGACGTCCCACTGGGCGTCAACTGCCTGGCCAACGCCGTCGACCGCTCGCTCGCGGTGGCCGCTGCCACCGGCGCGCGGTTCGTGCGCTCCAACCAGTGGGCCAACGCCTACGTGGCGAACGAGGGCGTCGTCGAGGGGCGGGCCGGCCTCATGACGCGCTACCGGCGGGCGATCGGGGCCGAGCACGTGACGGTGTGGGCCGACGTCCAGGTCAAGCTCGGCTCGCACGCGATCACCGCGGACCGCTCGCTGACCGACCAGGCCCGGGACGCGGCCTGGTTCGACGCGGACGCCCTGATCGCCACCGGGACCAGGCTCGGCGACGCGCCCCTGACGGACCACCTGGAGACGGTCCGCGCGGCCACCGATCTGCCCGTGGTGGCCGGCTCCGGCGTGCGGGTCGAGAACCTGGCGGACGTCGTTCCGCACGCCGACGGCGCCATCGTCGGCAGTTCCATCAAATCGGGCGGGGTCTGGCACGGCCGGATCGACCGTGGGGTCTGTGAACGGTTGAGTGCCGCACGGGACGAATTGGAAAAGCGATTCGGTTATTCGGACGCATCCGGCAACCGGTCGGACCGGCCGGGGAATTAAAGCAGTTCCGAGATCTTCACCGAGTCGTTGCGCGAACCGATTCGTGCCTCATATATTGGCCGGGTCGTCTCTTGTCGGCCGTGCCGGCGCGATCGTCACGGCACGGGTTTCCCGCGAGGAACGATCGACGCGGGGATCAAGTGGACCTGTGCGTGGGGCCAGGCCGGGGGTGACCGGATCTCCGGCCAGGAGTCCGAGCCCGTGCCCGGGTTCGAGTCCGGTTCCGAGCCCGAGCCCGAGTCCGAGGAAACGCTCCCTGACGTCACGGGAGTACCCGAGCCAATGACGAGGCGCGCCCGCTCGCCGGGGCCGCCCCTGAGCGTCGAGGAGTGGATCATGGGATTACTGCGGTACGTCCCGGCGGCCGCCGGCGCCGTCTCGCTCGCCTTCACCGCGAAGGCGGCACGTACGGTGCGCGAGCGGCGGTACTACGAGAAGCAGGGCGTCACGTTCAGCCGGACCTACCCGATCATCGGGTCCGAGACCGACATCTCCGGGCTGATCGGCCGGAACAAGACCCGGGACTATCTCTACCTGGACCATCCGGCCACGGATTTCGTCGGAAGCATTCGCGGTTTCGACATCCAGCTGTACGCGGTGAACCGGCAGGCGACGGAGACCCTCACCTCCCCCGCGGTCACCGGAAAGTACATCGACCGGGACACCCCCGCACTGTATTCCTTCGGGCAGTTGTCCCCCTCGGCGATGACGTTCCAGAAGATCACCACCGAGAACTTCGGCGACCGGAAGCGCAACCTCGGAAAGGGCTTCGACCAGGAAAGGATCGACGAAGTCTCGGCCCGGCGGGCCGCCGGGATGTGCGCGGCTTTCGACCCGCGGGCCCCGCTCGACATGAAGACCATCGCGGGCGACTACACCCGTGAGGTCATGGGGGAATTCGTCTGGGGACAGGACGCGATGCGGCTCACGGTGTCCTACAAGGACGGCCGCGGGGACGTGTCACAGGTGCCCTTCATGCTCGCCCTGAACGAGACCTTCACCGGCCTGCGGTTCTACTCCAACCGCTTCTGGAACCGGGTCCACTTCCCGGCGGCGACCTGGCCGGTCACCCGGGAGGCCCGGCGTCTGCAGTACAACATCAGGGCGCTGCAGGAGCACCTGGCGGGACTGCTGAAGGACGTCCCCGGAGCCGGGACGGTGTGGGAGCAGGTCGCCACCGGCAACGGGAAGCTGGGCGTCCCGCTGGAGATCACCCGGGACGACCTCCTGACGGCGTCCATCGCCGGCCTGGACACCGTCCAGAACACCGTTCTCGCCACCCTCTGGTACGTCCTCCAGCCGGAGAACGCCAAGTGGCGCGAGGCGATCGCGGGCGGCACCGGCGACCGCAAGGACGAGTTGGTCGAGGCCTGCGTCAGCGAGTCGCTGCGGCTCAGCCCGCCCGGATCGGTCATCAACAACAAGATCGTCGAGGACTTCGACGTGGACGTCGAGGGACGCCGGTACCTGCTGCGCAAGGGCACCCGGGTGATGCCCAACATCCACGCGCTGCACGCGCGTTACGGCGACGCCTTCCTGCCCGAGCGCTTCCTGCCCGAGGCCAAGGGCTCCGAGCCGTACGTGCTGCCCTTCGGCAAGGGCCGGCGCAGCTGCCCCGGGCGCAACCTCGGCATGGTGATGGCGAAGAACTTCGTCAGCCGGTTCGTCACCGAGCACCCCGAGGCACGGATCACCAACCTCGCGGACAAGGACATCCACTTCAACAACCTCTCGCACTCCCAGCTGCTGATCGCGATCGGCCCGGCCGCGGCGCAGGGCGGCGACGGCGTCGCCTCCTGCCCCGTCCTCCCCACCCGACCGTGACGCTTCGGAACGCGGCGGCCCGCGCAGCACGGGGGCCCGGGGACGGCTGGTTGCCCGAGGTGGCGGTGTCGCGGTGCGAGGAGCACGGAGGCGGGGGTGCCGGGACCGGGAGCACCGGATACGGGCCGCCGGTGCTGACCGCCAACGACGTGGGCGGTCTGGCCGAGTTCAGCGCGGACGGCATCCAGTTCGGCTTCTCGGTCTTCGAGGGGATGCGGGCGTACGTCGCCGCCCCCGAGTTCCTGGTCTTCCGCTCGCGCGACCACCACGAGCGGCTGCTCACCTCCTGCGCGGCGCTCGCGCTGCCCTGTCCGTCCTACGAGGTGTTCGTCGCGGCCGTCGAACAGGCGGTGCGCGCCAACTGGGACGGCGGGGATCCGCGGCTCTACGTGAGGCCGGTGGTGTTCGCGGCCGGCGGCGACCTCATGCCACTGCGGAGCCGGAGCTCCGTGTTCGCCGTCCTGGTGAAGCGCTTCGAGCCGGCCGCCGAGGGCCTGGCCGTCCTGGTCGAGGGCGGCGCGCCGCGCACGCTCCCGGCCTTCGCGAGCGTCAAGACTGCTGGGAACTACACGAGTTCGGCACTGGCGATGCGCAGCGCCGGCGCCGCGGGCTGTGACACCGTGCTCTGGCTGGACGGCGACGGTCACCTCCAGGAGTGCACGACGACGAACGTGTTCCTCCAGCTCGGCGGTCGGCTGGTCACCCCTCCCCTGGGGTCGATCCTGCCCGGCATCACCCGCCGGACGGTGCTCGACCTGCTGGCCGGAATGGGCGAGCAGGCGGTCGAACGGCACGTCCACGTCTCGGAGTTGTCCACCGCCCTGGACCGCGGTGAGCACCTGCGCCTCTTCACCACCTCCACGGCGCTCGGCCTCCGGCCGGTGACCCGCCTGCGGCTGGACTCCACGGACCACCGGCTCGGCGGGCCCGCACCGGAGGTCTGGCGGCGCGTGGCCGAGCAGTACTCCCTGGTCACGGCGGGGTTCACCGCCGCGGCAGGGCCCCACGCGCCGATCATGGCGCGTTCGCACCGTGCCGACCTGCGCGGCCCGGACTGAGCCGGGCCGGCCGGCGGACGCAGAGAAGCCCCACTCTCCCAACGGATTGGATCGACGTGGTACTCCTCCTGGCCCAGGGCCCGTTGCACACCCGGTACGGCGACTTCACCGAGTACCTCTTCTACGACGGCCGGCGCGAGTCGATCGCCATCGTCATGGGGGAGGTCGCGGGCCGGCGGGGCGTGCTCTGCCGGGTGCACTCGCACTGCACGTCCGCCCACGTCTTCAACGGCGTCGAGTGCGACTGCCGGGAGCAGATGGCGATGGCGCAGGAGAAGGTCCAGCGCGCCGGTGCCGGGATCATCGTGTGGCTGGACCAGGACGGCAAGGGCAACGGCCGGATGGCCGAACTGCTCACGGCCGCGCTCAAGGCCGAGGGGGTCGCGCAGACCGAGGCGTACGCGAGGCTCGGCTACCCGCGCGACGCCCGGTCCTTCGACGGGGCGGCCGAGATCCTGAAGTTCTTCGGCGTCGGCTCGGTGACGCTGATGTCCAACAACCCGGAGAAGGCCGGGGGGCTTCGCGCCTGCGGCATCACCGTCGCCGGCACGGAGGCACTGACCGTCGTCCCGGACAACCCCCTGGTGGAGAAGACGCTGCGGGACAAGGTTAGGTACCAGAACCACACGATCGAACTCTGAGGGGGACGAGCATGACCAACGGGCCGATCGAACCGATCAGGGTCTGCGCGGTGTCGGACCTGTCCGAGGACAAGGGCTACCGCGTCGCCTCGGTGTCGCCGCCGATCGCGGTCTTCCTCGCCCGGGACGGTGCGGTGCACGTCGTGGACGACTCATGCACCCATCAGACCGCCGCGCTGTCGGACGGGTGGGTCGACGACTGCGTCGTGGAGTGCCCGCTCCACATGTCCCGGTTCGACCTGCGCACCGGAGCCGTCGACGCTCCCCCGGCGAAGGCCCCCGTCCGGGTCCACGCCGCCGAGGTCGTCGACGGCGAGGTCTGGGTGACGCTGTCCCGGGAGGCGCCGAACCTGCCGCCGGGCGTCCGCGCCCGGTCCTGACGGCGCGCGTGGCCCGGGGCGCCGACCGGGCCGCGCCGCGCTCAGGCCGGGTCCTTCCCGGCGACCGACTCGTGCTCGGCCACCCGGCCGGGCCCCGCCACCGGGCCCGGGGCGGCGGCCGGGGCGGAGCGCCGGGCCTGCGCCGAGAAGGCCACCCGCACCAGCAGACCCGCGGCCAGCGCCCAGAAGGCCGAGCTGATGCCCCCCAGTGTGGTGCCCGAGGCGGCGACGGCGAAGGTGACCGTCGCCGCCGTCCGCTCCGCCACCGGGACGCCCGTGGCCGGCTCCCCTCCCCCGCCGAGGGCGGCCGACAGCGCGTGGCCCAGTGTGCCCAGCAGGGCGAGCCCGGCCACCGTGCCGACCACCTCCGCCGGGGCGACGGCCAGGAAGCTGATGAGCGCCGTGGTTCCCGCGGCGATTCCCAGGTAGGTGATGCCGAAGGCCTGGGCGGACAGCCACCGGCGCGCCGGGTCCGGGTGCGCCTCCGGCGAGGCGGGGAGCGCGGCGCTGATCGCCGCGAGGTTGACGGCGTGTCCGCCGAACGGCGCGGCCAGTGCGCTGCCCAGACCGGTGGCCACCATCGCCGGGCGCCACGGGACCCGGTATCCGAAGGAGCTCATGATCGCGATGCCCGGCACGTTCTGCGCGGCCATCGTCACCACGTAGAGCGGCAGGGCGATGCCGGCCACCGCGGCCCAGCTCAGCCGGGGCTCGGTCAGGACCAGGTGCGGGAGCCAGGGCCCGTGCAGGCCGTTGCCGCGGACGGCCAGGACGCCGACGACCAGCACCGTGGCGCCGAAGGCCGCCGGGACGGCCCACCTCGGCGCGGTCACCACCGCGACCAGCCAGGTCAGCAGGATCGGGGCGACCTCCCAGGGGTGCGAGCCGAGTGCCTTGACCGGGACGAGGCAGAGTTCGAGCAGGACGCCGGCGAGCATCGCCTGGGCGATCGGCGCCGGAATCGCCGCCACCGTGGCACCGAGCCTCGGCCAGAGGCCGGTGAGGGCCACCAGGGCACCCGCGACCAGGAATCCGCCCACCGCCGCCGGCCATCCGCCGGCCACCTGCCCGGCGCTCGCCAGCACGGCGGCACCCGGCGTGGACCAGGCGGCGGTGATCGGCATGCGGCAGCGTCTGCTCAGCCAGATGCCGGCCACCCCGAGCGCGGCGCAGAGTGCCACCACTCCCGAGGCCGCCTCGGCCGGACTCGCCCCCACGGCGCGCAGGCCCGTGAGGACCGCCGCGAAGGTGCTGGTGTAGCCGATGAAAGCGATCGCGATGCCGGTGACGACGGGCTGCCCTTGTTCCACCCCCGGCACACTACCGAGCCGCGCCGCCCCCGGGTGCCATTTCGATCCCCGGGCCCCGGGCCGCCCGCCTCCCGGTTCCTCCGCCTGCGCGGGGCCACCGCACCCGTACCGGCACCACCGCGGCCGGCGAACCGGTCATCCCCCGGCCCAGGAGCCGGGATACGGCCGCGGTGGCCGGCCGGACGTGGTTCCCGGGAGTCGTTCCGGACGTGCGTCGTTCCGGACGTACCGGGACAGCGCCCGGCCTTCGGCGCCCGACGGCTCCGCCCGGGGCCGGCCCGGTCGGCGGCGGCGAGTCCGGCGTCGGTCCGATCCGCCAACGCCGGGGCGCGCGCCCCGTGCTCGGCACTATGCTGATCAACCCGCTCGTCGGCATCGTGGTGCTCGCGGTGCTCCGCATCCGGTCCCCGGCCACGAGCGCACCGACCCCCGTCGGCCGCTCCGGGCCCGGACCGGCCGACGCCGTCCGCTTCGGCGCCCGACCCGCGTGACCGACCGAACGACAGCCGTATCCGTGCATTCCGGGAGGTACCGATGATCACCAAGTTCTTGCTGCCGGAGGACCGCATCCCCACCACCTGGTACAACGTGCTGGCGGACCTGCCGAATCCGGTGCCGCCGATGCTGCATCCCGGCACCCGGGAGCCGATCACGCCGGCCGACCTGGCGCCCCTGTTCCCGGAGTCGGTGATCGCCCAGGAGTTCAGCACCGAGGCCGAGGTGGACATCCCCGGCGCGGTCATCGACGTCTACCGGCAGTGGCGGCCCAGCCCGCTGGTCCGGGCCCACCGGCTGGAGCGCGCGCTGGACACCCCGGCGCGGATCTACTTCAAGTACGAGGGCGTCAGCCCGGCCGGCAGCCACAAGCCCAACACGGCCGTGCCGCAGGCGTACTACAACAAGCAGGCCGGAGTGGAGAAGCTCGTCACCGAGACCGGGGCCGGCCAGTGGGGCAGCTCGCTGGCGATGGCCTCCGCCTACTTCGGCCTCGAATGCGAGGTCTTCATGGTGAGGGTGAGCCACCAGCAGAAGCCGTACCGCCGCGGCCTGATGGAGACCTTCGGGGCGACGGTCCACGCCAGCCCGAGCGAGCTCACCGCCGCCGGCCGCGCCGCGCTCGCCGCCGACCCCGACTCCAGCGGCAGCCTGGGCCTGGCGATCTCGGAGGCGGTGGAGGCCGCGGTCGGGAGCGGGGGCCGGGCCAAGTACGCGCTGGGCTCGGTGCTCAACCACGTGCTGATGCACCAGACGGTCATCGGCCAGGAGGCACTGCTCCAGATGGAGCTGGCCGAGGACTACCCGGACGTCGTGATCGGCGCGGCCGGCGGCGGGTCCAACTTCGGCGGCCTGGTCCTGCCGTTCCTGCGCGAGCAGTTGGCCGGCGGCCGGCCGGTGCGGGCGGTCGCGGTCGAGCCCGCGTCGTGTCCGACGCTCACCCAGGGCCGTTACGAGTACGACTTCGGCGACACCGCGGGCCTCACCCCGCTCACCATGATGCACACCCTCGGCCACGACTTCGTTCCGCCGAGCATCCACGCGGGCGGTCTGCGCTACCACGGCATGGCGCCCGTCATCAGCGTGCTGAAGGACCTCGACCTGCTGGAGGCCCGCGCCGTCCCGCAGACCGCCTGCTTCGAGGCCGGCACCCTGTTCGCCCGCAACGAGGGAATCGTGCCGGCGCCCGAGTCCACCCACGCGGTGCGGGCGGCCATCGACGAGGCGCTGGCCTGCAAGGAGAGCGGCGAGTCCCGCAGCATCCTGTTCAGCCTGTCCGGCCACGGCCACTTCGACATGCAGGCGTACATCGACTACTTCGCCGGAAAGCTCAAGGACTGACGGGAACCGGAGCAGTACCGGCCGGGGGCGTCCCGCCGGACGGCCGCCCCGCGGGTGCGGGTGGCTCGCCCGGCGGGGCGGACCACGATAAGGACGCGCGTACGGCTGCCACGGTGGACGACGGCTCCGGCGCCCGCCGCACCTGCCCGAGAACGCCTCGTGGATTCCACCGGTCGGCCGTCCTGTTGTCTCCGGTTGCCGGGCCTCCTACGCTGGGTCGCGGCAGTCCCGCTCCCACGGCCGGACGAGAGGCAGTCGTGACCGCATCCAGGATCAGCGTCGTGATCCCCGGCAGGAAGCGGCTCGACACCGTCCGCACGGTGCCCACCCCGCTCGGCGAACAGACCCCGGGCGGCTCCGGGTTCGAGGTCACGGCCGCACGGGCGCGGGCTCACCGCGGCCACCTCCGGGCGGTCGCCGGGAGCGGCCCCGTCGGCGGCCGCGACGTGCCGGCGCCGGACGGGCCACCCGACGGGCCCGGACGGATCGCCGACCCCCGGGCCGAGGAACTGTTCGGCGGCCGTACCCCGGCCGAGGTGCTCCCCCTGGTCGGCCTCGCGCCCCCGTACGACGAGGCGGGCGTGGCGGAGTTCCGGCGGCGGGCGCCGGTGTCCCGGCCCGGCGAGCCCGAGCGCGGCCCCGTACGGCGCCGCGCCGGCCGCGTCGCAGGCGAGGCCGGCGCCTCGGTCGGTGACGGCCTGCGCTGATCCGGGCCGGACCGGGCCGACCGCACAGCCGCGGCCCACGCCGACGTGACCTCCGCGGGCGCCGGCGCCTCACAGCGGCGTTCCCGTGCCAGACGCTCCACGACCGACGCCCCCCACGACCGACGACCGAGGAGACCTGTCATGCCCACCACCCCCGTCCGGCTCTCCGCCGCCGTGATGACCCACCCCAGACGGGCCGCCGCTGCCCGGGACCTGGTCGAGCGCTTCCCCGAACTGGACCTCACGATCGCGTCGGACCCCGAGCCCGACGGCCCGCCCACCGCGCTGCGCAGCGCCCGGGTGGCGTGGGAGTCGGTCCGCCCCGGTGCCACCCACCACCTGGTGCTCCAGGACGACGCCGTGCCGGCCGAGGACCTGCTGGAGCGGCTGCTGCCACTGCTGGAGGCCGAACCGAAGTCGGCCGTCTGCCTCTTCACCGAGTGGGGCTCGCGCACCTCGTACGCGGTGCGCACGGCCGCGATGCTCGGCCACGACCTGGCGCCGGCCGTCGACGACTACGTGCCGTCGGTCGCACTCGTCCTTCCCGCCGAACTGGCGCTCGGCTTCGCCGGGTTCATCCGGGCCAAGGCCGACACCGGACATCCGGACGACGTGGCGATGCTCCACTACCTGGCCGACCGCGGCACCCGGACGGTGGTTCCGGTGGTCAACCTGGTCGACCACCACAACGACGTCAGCCTGGTCGGCAACAACGTCCACGGCCTCCGGTCCGCCGTGTGCCTCGGGCCGGCCGACCCGGCGCCGACGGCCGGGGCGCCGTACTCGCTGCTCACCGGTCTGGCGACGGTCCCGTACTACGACTTCTGGGGCCAGTACTCGCAGGCCTGTGTGCCGGACGCCTCCGCCGTCGACGGGCGGGTCCGGACCTCCGCGCGCGACGCACTGCTGGAACGCGGCGTCACCATGGAGCACCTGACGGCCGGACTGCGGATCTCGCTGGCCCGGCGCCCGGAGAGCGCGCTGCTGACCGACCGGCTGAGCGAGATCGTGCTCACCGAGGTCTGGATCATCTCCTTCCTGCTCGGTGTCGTCACCGCGGAGGTGGACCCGGCGGGCGGGGCGGGCATCGACGCGGACCGGCCGGTGGCCGCGGCCGCGCTGGCGACCCTGGGTCCGGGTGCCGTGCGCCGGGTGGTTCCGGAGCGGCTGCTGCCCGCCATCGGTGCCCTGCTCCGTCCGCTGGTCCGGGACGCGGTCCTGGCCGGCGTGCAGGCGGTGCGCGGCTGACCGTTCCGGTGGCCGCGACCGGGCCCACCGCGCACCTGGAGACGCCGCACCCCCCGAACACCCCGGCGCGGCCGGCCACTTCGGACCACCGCTCCACAGGGGCCTCTCGGGCCGCCGGGCACCTTGACGGGGTGATCGGGCCTTGACGGGGTGATCGGCGGGGTCCGGCCAGACGGGGGCCGGACCCCGCCTCTCTGTCGTCGCTTCACCGTTTCCGTAGTTGCCATCCGGCGTTTCCGGGCCGGAAACAGGCGCGCAACGGCATCCTGGCGCGCCATGCTGTGACGCGACGTCAGACCGACTCGGCTGACGCACAGGTGGTGGCCGACGCAAGTCGCCACCGATCGAGGAGGTCCATGTGCAGCGTGCGCTGCTGTCGCCCAGGGCGGCCCTGGTACTGCTGATCGGCATGCTCCTGGGAATCGGCGCGGGGATCCTGGCCTCCGTGGGAGGAGTGCACCTGGCGCAGTGCGTCCTGTACGGCGTCGGCGCCTTCGGCGTCAGCGTCACGGTCGTCAACCAGCTCGTCGCCGGCCCCGAGAAGGAGCCCACGGACCCGACGTCCGCGTCCTGACCCCGGCGTGGCCCGGACACCCGGACACCCGGACACCCGGTCGACGGGCCACGCACCGCACCGCGAGAATGGTGGCGCCATGGAGACCCAGGAAACACCGGGCGGCAACCGGGCGGGGAGCCTCAACGCGCTGAGCCCGGACCTGAACGCGGAGTGCCGTGCCTTCGCCGAATCCCTGCGCAGCCTGTTCGCGGGGCTGCGGCCCGCGGTCTCGATGCGCCGCTACGGCGCCCGTCGGCACCTGAGCCCGGGAGCCCTCTCCCGCTACCTGTCCGGACAGCGGATCCCGCCCTGGCAGTTCGTCCAGGACCTGCTCACCGACGTCGGCGCCGACCGCGGCAGCGTCGCGACCCCCGGGACGATCGAGCTGCTGCGCTCCCTGCACGCGGCCGCGCAGCGGACGAGCGCCTCCGTCAGCCATGCCGTGCAGCAGCTGGAGTTCCAGCTGGCCGAGGCCGACCGTCTCTCCCGCAGGTCCGCCGCGCACAGCGACGTCCTCGGCGAGGCCCTGCTCGACAAGAACCACCGCATCGCCGACCTGGAACTGCGGCTCAGCCAGTTGGAGAGCGACTGGGCCCGGGAACGCGCCCGCGCCGACGAGATCACCCTGTACGCCGGCGACCGGGACGGGCTGCTGCTCGAACGACAGGCGCTGGAGAAGGAGGTCGCGCGCCTGGAGGGCGAACTGGCGGCGGCGCTGCGCCGGCAGCTGTCCGCCGAAGCGCGCTGCGAGCTCCTGGAGCGCCAACTGGTCGTGACCGAGCAACAGGCCGGCGAGGAGCCGCCGGGCATCGCCGCAGGTGCTGACACGGCCGCCACCGCGAGGCCCAGGGTGCTCGTCGTCGACGACGAGCCGGCGAATCTGGTGGCGTTCGATGCCGCCCTCGGATGCGGTGACTGGGACGTCCTCGCGGTCGCGTCCGGCCCGGACGCGCTGAAGGCGCTCCTCCAGCACGACGGCATCGCCGTGATCGTCCTGGACGTGCAGATGCCCGGCATGGACGGCTACGAGACCGCCCTGCGGATCAAGAACCGCGCGCAGACCCGCGACATCCCGATCATCTTCGTCACCGCGATCGGCGACAGCCCCGGGAACTCGCTGCGCGGCTACGACGCCGGGGCCGTCGACTTCATCGTCAAGCCGCTCGACCCCTGGGTCCTGCGCGCCAAGGTCACCGTCCTGACCGGCATGTACCTCAGCTACCGCGGCACTCCCCGCACCGTACCGGCCCGGCGCTCCGAGAACGCCACGCACGGGTGGGAGCCGAAGTCCTGGCCGGCGTCGAACGACTGCGCGACTGCGCGCGGGCCGACCTGACGAGCATGTCCGTCCTGGGCATCACGCCCGGTGACGGGAGGATCCTGCTGAAGTTCCAGTCGAACCGTGCGCCGCAGCCCCCGCCCGGTTCGGCGCC
>NZ_JBHJRC010000053.1:0-35051 GCF_042261735.1 Kitasatospora sp. NPDC056327
CGTGGGACGTCCACGGGCCGGGCCCTCGTCGGCGCGGTACGGCGGGGGATCAGTCGCCGATGCCCGCCAGGTCGCGCAGCCGCCGGGCCTGGGCCGCCCGTTCGGCGGAGCGCTGCTCGTCGTACGAGCGGCCGGCGGCGCCCTGCAGCAGGGCCTTGGTCTCGATGACGGCGTTGCGCGGCGCGGCGAGCAGCGCGGCGGCCAGGTCGCGGGCGGCGGCGTCCAGGTCGGCGGCCGGGACGGCGAGGTTGGCCAGGCCGGTCGCGATGGCCTCCTCCGCGCCGACCCAGCGGCCGGTGGCGCAGATTTCGAGCGCCCGCGCGTACCCGACCAGCTCGGTCAGCGGCTTGGTGCCGCCGAGGTCGGGGACCAGACCGAGCGAGGTCTCCTTCATGGAGAAGCGGACGTCGTCGGCGACCACCCGCAGGTCGCAGCCGAGCGCCAGCTGGAAGCCGGCGCCGACGGCGTGGCCCCGGACGGCGGCGACGGTGATCAGGTCGGCGCGGCGCCACCAGGTGAAGGCCTCCTGGTACCCCGCGATGGCCGCGTCGAGCTCACGGTCCCCGGCGGCGGCCAGGTCGAGGAAGCTCGGCTCGCCCGGAATGCCCTCGGGGGTGAACATCGCGCGGTCGAGGCCGGCGGAGAAGGAGATGCCCTCACCACGGAGCAGCACCACCCGGACGGTCCCGGGCAGCTCGCGACCGATGGCGGCGAGGGCTCGCCAGAGGGCGGGGGACTGGGCGTTGCGCCGCTCGGGCTGACAGAGGGTGACGACGGCGAGTTCGCCGTCGATCTCCAGACGGACGCCGTCCCGCTCCCGGAACGGGGTCTGCGGATCGGTGACGGGAGCGGTCATGCGGGGACCTCCGGTGGCGGGCGTGCTTGGCTACCGGAGAGTAACAAAACTGGCGGCGGGACGGCAGGGGGTGGCCCGCGGGCACCGCGCGGCGACGGACGGCCGGCACCCGGGGCGACCGCGGCATGACGATCGGCGGCCGGTTCGCTCTGGCCGGGGATGGACGGTCAACGGCCGTCACCCCGGTCGGCGCCCTGCCGCCGAGTCATCCGCCCGATGGGTTGACGGAGCGTCAGGAACCAGCTCCAGCAGTAGCTTTGTTCTTGCCCCGCGTGGCACCGCCGCGGCCCCGGAGGATCACCCCGGACTCGCTCAGCATGCGGTGCACGAAGCCGTAGGAGCGACCGGTCTCCTCCGCGAGGGCACGAATGCTCGCCCCGGAGTCGTACTTCCTCTTGAGATCGGCCGCGAGCTTCTCACGCGCGGCACCGGTCACCCGGCTGCCCTTTTTCAGAGTCTCGGCCACCCGTGCCTCCTCGTAGCGTTGCTCGGTCAGATTCCCATGATCACCCATCCACCGCGTCCTGGCCACCCATTCGACAAGGTCCATGTCCGGAACGGGCGGTCCTGCGGTGGTGATCCGAGCGCACAAGGGCGCTCACGCTGAGTGCACGCCCCCGGGGGCTTACCGCCGTTCGATGCGAAAGGGCTGATCAGCAGCATGGGCCCGACCACGATCGAGTGGCGGCCAGACGGAAGCTTCTCAAACGGAATGCGCGACCCCTTCATTCCCAGACACGCCGAAAGGACTAGTTTTTCTGGGCCAAAAAGGGGAGGAGACGTCCATCGCCGGCCGGGCGGGAACGCGAAGGCCCGGTCGCCCGTACGGACGACCGGGCCGTGCCACGACGGGATCAGGCCAGCGAGACCAGGTCGGCGTAGGCCGGGCTCCAGAGGTCCTCGACACCGTCCGGCAGCAGGATGATCCGCTCCGGCTGGAGCGCGTCGACCGCGCCCTCGTCGTGGGTGACCAGCACGACCGCGCCGCTGAACTCGCGCAGCGCGCCGAGGATCTCCTCGCGGCTGGCCGGGTCCAGGTTGTTGGTCGGCTCGTCGAGCAGCAGCACGTTGGCGCTGGAGACCACCAGGGTGGCCAGCGCGAGCCGGGTCTTCTCGCCGCCGGAGAGCACCCCGGCCGGCTTGTCGACGTCGTCCCCGGAGAAGAGGAACGAGCCGAGGATCTTGCGGACCGCGACGAGGTCCATGTCCGGCGCCGCCGAGCGCATGTTCTCCAGGACCGTGCGCTCCGCGTCCAGCGTCTCGTGCTCCTGGGCGTAGTAGCCGATCTTCAGGCCGTGACCCGGGACGACCTCACCGGTGTCCGGCTCCTCCACCCCGGCCAGCATCCGCAGCAGGGTGGTCTTGCCGGCGCCGTTGAAGCCGAGGATGACGACCCGGGAGCCGCGGTCGATGGCCAGGCCGACGTCGGTGAAGATCTCCAGCGAGCCGTAGGACTTGGAGAGTCCGCTGGCCGTCAGCGGGGTCTTGCCGCACGGGGCCGGGTCCGGGAACCGCAGCTTGGCGACCTTGTCGTTCGCGCGGACGGTCTCCAGCCCGGACAGCAGCTTGTCGGCCCGGCGGGCCATGTTCTGCGCGGCCACCGTCTTGGTCGCCTTCGCGCGCATCTTGTCCGCCTGGGCGTTCAGGGTCGCGGCCTTCTTCTCGGCGTTGGCCCGCTCGCGCTTGCGGCGCTTCTCGTCGTCCTCGCGCTGCTGCTGGTACTGCTTCCAGCCCATGTTGTAGACGTCGATCCGCGAACGGTTGGCGTCCAGGTAGAAGACCTTGTTGACGACCGTCTCGACCAGGTCGACGTCGTGCGAGATGACGATGAAGCCGCCCTTGTACGTCTTCAGGAAGTCCCGCAGCCAGACGATCGAGTCGGCGTCGAGGTGGTTGGTCGGCTCGTCGAGCAGCAGCACGTCGGAGTCCGAGAACAGGATCCGGGCCAGCTCGACGCGACGGCGCTGACCACCGGAGAGGGTGTGCAGCGGCTGGTTGAGGATGCGGTCCGGCAGGCCCAGCGCGGCGGCGATGGTCGCGGCCTCGGCCTCGGCGGCGTACCCGCCCTTGGTCAGGAACTCGGTCTCCAGGCGCGCGTACTTCTTCATCGCGTTGTCGCGGGTGGCGCCCTTGCCGTTGGCCATCCGGTCCTCGTTCTCGCGCATCTTGCGCAGCACCGAGTCCAGCCCGCGGGCGGAGAGGACGCGGTCCTTGGCGAGGACGTCGAGGTCACCGGTGCGCGGGTCCTGCGGCAGGTAGCCGACCTCGCCCGAGCGGGTCACCGTGCCCCCCGCCGGCAGGCCCTCGCCGGCCAGCACCTTGGTCAGCGTGGTCTTGCCGGCGCCGTTGCGCCCGACCAGACCGATCCGGTCGCCGGGGGCGACCTTGAAGCTCGCGGACTCGATCAGGATCCGGGCGCCGGCACGCAGTTCGAGGCCGTTGGCGGAAATCATGGCTGGGGACTACTCCTGGGACGTGGGCGGGCGACCGGACGGGGCTCGGGCCGGGGCGGCGGGAAGGGGCGTCGTCGACGGACTCGGCGGACCGCACGCGGCGGCGCCGCTCCGCCCGCTAGTGCCCGGGGAGAACAGCCATGACGGCAAGTCTACCGGGCCGCGCGGGCGACCCCGGAAGGATTACCCGCCCGGGGTACCGGGAGGGTCCGCCGGGGGTCGCTCCCCCGCGCACCGCGTCAGGACGGCGAGCCCTCCGCGGGCACCGCGCAGCCGCCCGCCGGGGGCACCGCGGCGAACGGCTCCGCGGGGCTGCCGCAGACCGCCTCGGGCGCCGCGGCCCAGGTGTCGAAGACCTTGGGCGTGACGATCGGCCCGTCCGAGATCAGCACCCGGCGCCCGTCCAGCGCCGCCATCGAGACGCCCGGCCCGGCGTTGAGCTGCCAGCCGCTGCTGTCCATCCGGTAGCCGGTGATCCCGCCGGAGACCTGCTGGCCGCCGCTGTTGGCGCAGCTGCGCGGCACCAGCACGGCGAAGTCGGTGGCCACCGTGCGGACCGGGTCGTAGACGCAGTTGCCGGCCGGCTTGGAGTTGTAGCGCAGGTCGCCGTCGGCGTCCCGGAAGCCCATGGTCAGGTTCGGCGTGACCACCGCCACCCAGGGCGTGGACTCGCGGACGGTGCGCAGCGAGGACGCGGCCCGCTCGGTGGCCAGCTGCCGGCGCTGCTCCTCGGTGCGCTTCTCGGCGCCGGGCTCACCGGCGCCGCGCAGCCAGTCCGCCAGGCCGGGCACCGCCCGGTGCCAGCGCACCTGCTGGTCGCCGGGGCGCACCGAGGTGACCAGACCGTCGTCCCAGACCACCACGGCGTTCTCGCCGGCCATCGACAGGTAGAGCGCGGTCGCGCCCTCCCGCTGGTAGGACCAGGCGTGCTCGCCGGTGGCCCGGTGGTACGCCTCCAGGCCCGGGCCGACCCGCAGCTCCAGGGCGGCGGCGTCCAGCGTCGCCGTGGGGCCGGCGGTCACGTCCGCGGTGCCCTTCGCGGCCACCCGGTCGCCGAACGGGACCGGCTTGTTGGCGTGCGCGGCGGCGCCCGCCACAAGGACCAGCAGCACCGCCAGGGCAGGGAGGATCGATCGGGGACTGAGGGCGCGCGACTTCCAGGACACGGGCGGAGCGTACCTTTCGACACCCGCGCGAGTCAGGTGGGCTTTCCCGTCGGGCCGAACGGCGGAACCCCGCGCCCCGGTTCCGCGCCCCCGGCGCACGCCCGCCCGGCCACCTGCGCCGTCGGGCACCGCGGCCCCGCCGGGACCGCCTCGCGGGGCGCCGCGGCAGGGCGTCCACGACTGTCAGGACTGTTACGGAGGTGATACATGGCACACCGCCGGACGGCGTTCGAATATCGCCCACTTTAGGGTGACATTCGGCTTTTCCTCGCCCGGGCGGCCCTACTGTCGGCACGCGGGACACCACGCTGCGTGGCGATGCCCGACTCCGCCCAGCCATGCTCCGCACCGCCCGTGGCACCGTCCGGGGGCGCCGCCCGAGGAGACACCATGCGATTCGGCCGCCTGGCGCTGGCCGCCGCCACCCTGCTGCTGCTCACCACCGCCGGCGTCCCCGCCGGCGCGCCGCTGGGCCAGACCGAGCGGCACTCCCTCTCCTCCGACGCGATCTCACCGCGCGGAGCCGCCCCCAGGCCGCCGGTCCAGCGGCCGGCCCACGAGCCGCCGTTCGGCGCCTTCGTCGGCTCCTGGGACCGGTACATCCCGCAGATCGGCCAGTTCTCCCAGTGGCTGGGCGACGCCAACCTCCAGGTCGGCCACACCTACCTGGCCGGCAACGGCTGGGCGGACATCGAGGGCGAGCCGATGGTGCTCGCCACGTGGTCGCAGTGGCGGCAGACCGACCCGTCCCGGATGCTCGTCCTCGGCGTGCCGATGCTGGTGCCCAACGAGGCGAACGTGCCCGACGGCGAGGTGGCCCGGCTGCTCGCCCAGGGCGCCCGCGGCGACTTCGACCGGCACTTCCTGCGGCTGGCCCGCAAGCTGGTGGCCTTCGGCGGCGCCGACACCGTGCTCACCCTCGGCTGGGAGATGAACGGCGTCACCTACACCCACCGCTGCAAGCCCGACCCGGCCGCCTGGAAGACCTACTGGCGGCGGATCGTCACGGTGATGCGCTCGGTGCCCGGTCAGCACTTCCGCTTCGACTTCGCGCCCAACCGGGGGCTGGACGCGATCCCGTGGACCAAGTGCTACCCGGGCGACGACGTGGTCGACATCATCGGCATGGACAACTACGACCAGCCGGCCGGCGGCACCTTCGACGACTACGTGCGGGAGCCGTACGGGCTGCAGGACCAGGTCGAGTTCGCGGCCAAGCGCGGCAAGCCGGTCTCGTACCCGGAGTGGGGGCTCTTCCACAACGGCGACAACCCGGAGTTCGTGCAGCGGATGGTGGAGTGGATCCGCACGCACGACACCGCGTACCAGACCGTCACCGACTACTGTCCGCACGGGTTCTGGCAGTGCGACCGCAACCCCCGCTCCAGCGCCCGGTTCCGGCAGCTGATGACGGGCTCCCCGGGGGCTCCGGCCGTCCCGGCGCCCCCCGCCCCGCCGGTGGCGCCCGAGGCCCCCGTCGCGCCGGTGCCGCCGAACCGGCCCGCGACGCCCCCGGCGTCCCCGGCCGCCACCCCGGCGGCGCCGCCGACCCCGGGGACGCCCGCGCCGGCCGAGCCCCGGCCGTCCGGGACACCGGAGCCGTCGGTGACGCCGACGGCACCGGTGTCCCCGGCCGCCCCGCCGACCGCCGGGCCGCCGTCCAGGCCCCTGCGGCCCTGGCAGCGGTAGCGGTCCGGGCCGGCAGGCCCGGCACCGCGGTCAGCTGCGGCGCCGGGCGGCCAGCGCCTCCTTGAGTCGCGGTGCCCGCTCGGTCAGCAGCCGCACCGCCGCCCCCCGGGCCCGCACCGCGCCGCCCCGGGCCGCGGCCGCCGGGGCCGGGCCGCGCGGGCCGAACAGCAGCCGCTGGTTGGGCAGCTGGTCCGGGCGCCAGCGCTGCTTGTACGGCTCCTGGCCGCGCAGCAGGCTCATCACCGGGATCCCCGCGCCGAGCGTCTCGTCCAGCGCCGCGCCGAACAGCAGGCCCGCGATGTCCATCCGCTCCCGCAGCTTCGGGTGCGCGCCGTACAGGTAGAGACCGCTGAAGGACGGGCAGAGCAGCACCAGGTTGACCGCCAGCAGCTCGCCGTCCAGCCAGAACTGGTGGACGGCCGCCCGGCCGGTGGCGACCATCCCGGTGGTGGACTCGGCCAGGTGCCGGGCGAACCGCTCGGTGCGGTGCTCCGGGGTGACGCCCCGGTCCTGCCACTGCAGGCAGTGCAGCCGCAGCAGGCCGTCCAGCGCCTCCGGCACGTCCTCGGGGGCCGTGCCGCGCACCTCGATGCCCGACTCGGCGATCTTGCGCAGCTTGACCCGGCTGCGCTGCGCGGTCTTCCCGGGGACCCGCTTGAGCAGCACGTCCATCGGGGTGGCCGGCAGGTACTGGCAGAGCGAGTCGGGGAACCGGCTGCGCCGGCCCCGCCACTGCTCGAAGACCCGCTGGACGGCCGCCTCCGGACGCACCTCGCGCAGCTCCAGGCTGTGCCAGGGGCGGGTGAGCGGGAGGGCCGCGGCGAACTCGGCGGCCGCGCGGTCCGCGCAGTCGTCGTCGAGCAGGACGTCGGTGAAGTCGATCAGCCCGGCGCCGAGGCCGGTCAGACCGCCGAGCGGGCCGCGCCGCCGGAAGGCGCCCGCGCCGACCAGCCGGCCCTCCCGGCGCACCAGGACCACCAGCAGGTCGCCGGGGCTGCCGTACTGGCGCCACCAGGAACGCTGCCAGACGGCGGACTGGAAGAAGGTGGCCGTCCCGCAGCGGGCGACCAGGTCGTCCCACTCCTCGGCAAGGGTGTCCAGCGCGTCGTCCTCGCGGCGCAGCTCGGTGGTCCAGCGGGGGGCGCGGGCCTGGGAGGGGAGGCCGGCGGTGGGGGTGGCGGCCTCGGTGTTCATCGTCCGCCTCCCGCGGCCGCCCCGGCGCCGGCGGGCTCGGCCGCGGCAGGCTCCGGCCCCGCGGCCCCGCTCTCCCCGGCCGGTGCCGCCCCGGCGGGCCCGGCCTGCTCGGGGCCGGCCTTCGCGCGTCCGGCCTTCCCGGGCGCGGCCTTCGCGCGGCCGGTCTTCCCCGGCACGGCCTTCCCGGGTCCGTCCCCGACGGGCTCCGGCTCGGCGGCGCGCGGACGCGGGGCGGTGGCGGCCCCGGGCTCGGCGGGCACCTGCCCGTCGGCCGGCCCGGCGTCCCCGACGGGCCCGGCGTCGCCGGCGTTGCGGCGGCGGGTCATCAGCACCAGCGCGCCGATCAGCACCCCGGCCGCGGCGCCGACCGCGACGTCCAGCCGGCCGGAGGGCGTGGTGGGCCGGTCGGGCTCGGCCGCGCCGGCCAGCGGGACCAGCCGGACGCCGGTCTCCTTGGTGCTGCCGTTGCCGAAGGCGACCAGCGAACGGGCCACCGCGTCGGCGGCCCGGACCGCTTCCTGGGGATCGGACCCGGTCCCGGTGATCTCGATCACCGGGGCGTCCGGCGAGGTGGTGCCGCTCACCAGGGACTCCAGCTCCGCCCGGCTGTGGCCGCTCTCCGCGGCCGCGGCCGCGAGCACCTGCGGCCGGCCGGCCAGCCGGCCGTACGCCTGCGCGAAGTTGACCGCCGTGACCGGCTCGGTCTGCTCCTCGGGCACCACGACCACGTAGGAGTTGGCGGCGTACGAGGGGTCGGCGACGACGGCGTACCCGGCGCCGGCGGCGGCACCCAGCGGCACCGCGAGCACGATCGGCCACCAGCGGCCGGCCTGCCTGCGGGCGGCGCTTCGGCGCGGTTCGGTCATGGGGACTCCTTGGGTATGAGGGCCGCCCGGCCGGCGGCCCGGCGTCTGTGGGGGTGCTGCCGGCTCACACCCGGGCCAGCCGGTCGTAGAGGGCACCGAGGTCGGCGGCCACCCGGACGATGTCGTAGTGGCCGACCGCGGGAGGCCGGGGCAGCGGGTCGGTGCTGTGGTCGTGGAGGTGCCGGAGGTCGCGCAGGGCGGCGAGGTAGGCGGCGGCCCCGGAGGGGATCCGGCGGGCCTGCGGGGCCGCGCCGGGCGGCAGTTCGTCCAGGGCCGGACAGGCGCTGTGGCGCACCGGCAGGCCGGCCGCGAGGCCCTCCAGCACACCGAGGCCGAAGGTCTCCTCGGTGGAGGGCGCGGCCAGCACGTCCAGGGCGGTCAGCAGGTCGGGGACGTCGTCGCGCTCGCCGGTGAGCACCAGCCGGTCGCGGACGCCGAGTCCGGCGGCCCGCCGCTCCAGGGCGGCCCGTTCGGGACCCTCGCCGACCAGCACCAGGCGGGCCGCGCCGTCCAGTCCGGCCAGCACCTCCAGCAGGACGTGGAACCGCTTGCCGGGGACCAGCCGGCCGATCCCGCCGACCGCCCAGCACTCCGCCGGCAGCCCGAGTCCGGCCCGCACCCGGGCGCGGACGGCGGCCCGCTCGGCGGGCGGGAGGCGGTGGCGGGCGGCGTCGATGCCGTTGGGGATCAGCTCGACCCGGGCGGGCGGGACGCCCCAGCCGTGCAGGGTCTGGGCGACCTGCCGGGAGACCGCGACCGTGGTGGTGCCGAGGCGTTCCGCGGCCAGGTAGAGGCCCTTGACGCCGCGGGTGACCGGGCGGCCCTCGATCACCCCGGCGTGCAGCGAGTGCTCGGTGGCGACCACCGTCCGCACCCCGGCCAGCCGGGCGGCCAGCCGGCCGTACACCCCGGCCCGGTAGAGGTGGGTGTGCACCAGGTCGTAGCGGCCGGCCCGGACCAGCCGGGTCAGCCTGGGCAGCGCGCCGACGTCCCGGTTGCCGCGCATGCCCAGGTGGTGGACGGTCACGCCCTCGGCCCGCAGCGCCCCGGCCACCGTGCCGGGGTTGGTCAGCGCGAGCACCTCGCAGTGCTGGTGCGCGGGCAGGTGCCGGAGCAGCAGCTGCAGCTGGCGCTCGGCGCCGCCCGAGGCCAGGCCCGTGACGATGTGCAGGATCCTCACCGCACCCGCCGGTTGCTCGTCCGCTCGCCCCCGGGACGCTCCGGTCCGCCGCCCTCGCCCCCGTCGGCGCGCCCCTTCGGCTCGGGGCGGGCGGTCCGGCCCGCCCGGGCGGCGAGCCGGCGGCGGCGGAGCTCGGTGACGGTGTCGCGCAGCCGGTGCCGGCCGCGCTTGGCGCGCAGGCGCCAGGCGCCGTCGTGGTCGCCGACGTAGCAGCGCGGCAGCGCGTACCGCCCGGTCAGCACGGAGTGCCCGATCGCGCAGGCGTAGTCGTAGCCGGCGTCCCGGACGGCGTGGGTGGCGGCCAGGTCGACGGCGCCGTACGGGTAGCAGAAGCCGGTGACCGGACCGTCGATCACCTCCTCCAGCACCCGGCGGCTCTCCCGGGTCTGTGCGGCGAGCACCTCGGCGGGCAGACCCGGCAGGGCCCGGTGGCCGAGACCGTGCGAGCCGATCTCCCAGCCGGCGGCGGCCAGGTCGGTGACCTCCTGGACGGTCAGCAGGGTCTTGCGGGGGCCCTCGGTGTCCCAGTCGTTGGCCCGGCCGAGCAGGTCGGCGACCACGTAGGCGGTGGCGGTGAAGCCGTACGCCTGGAGGATCGGCACCGCGTGGCGCGCGAAGTCGGCGTAGCCGTCGTCGAAGGTGAGGCCGACCAGCCGGTCGGCCCGGCCGGCCGCCCGGGCCCGCATCAGCTCCCGCACCGAGACGCCGCGCCGGCCGCGCCGGTGCAGCCAGGCGATCTGCTCGGCGAACCGCTCGGGGCTGACGGTGAGCTGGTACGGGTCCTCCTTCTCGACCGCCACCGAGTGGTACATCAGGATCCACGGCGAGGTGGTCCCGGCCGGCGGTTCCTCGGGCAGCGGGCGGCGGCTCCTGGGCAGCTGGGCCGGTGTTCGGCGGATGCCGGCGCGCGGTGCGTCGGTCCGTGGCGCGTCGGTGCGCCGGCCGGCGGCCGCGGGGGGCGCGGAGCGGCGTACGACCGACGGGACCGACCGGACGGATCCCCGTTCAGCATCCATGGGGAGGCTTCCCTTCCTCGGCGACAGGTGACGACGGGCCGGGGACCGGCCCCAGGACCCGGAGGGCGGCGCGGACCGGGCCGCGCACCTCGCGGGCGCCGAGGCCGGTGCCCAGGACGGCGAAGGCCAGCGCGACGGTGAGGCCGCCGAGCGCGGTGGAGAACAGCGGGTCGGCGACGAGGCCGGCCGCCGGCAGGCCGAGCGCGGTGGCGCCGGCGGCCGCGGCGAGCAGCCTGGCGTGGCCGCCGAGGACCCGCCGCAGCCGCAGCGGGATCCCGCGCAGCACCAGACCGTGCAGCAGCAGCGCCGCGGTGGTGGTGATTCCGGCCGCGTTGCCGGCGGCGAGGCCGAGGGCGCCGAACCGGGGGGTGGCGAGCAGGCCGACCGCGACGGTGACGACCAGGCCGAACGCCATGGCGGCGGCCGGGTACCAGTCGAGCAGCCGCCGGCCGCCGTCCTCCGGGCTCGGGTCTCCGGCCCGGCGGACCACCGGGCGCAGCGAGAAGTAGGGCCGGATCATCACGCCGATCAGGGCCTGGGCGAGCAGCCCGAAGCTGTAGACCCGGATGACGGCGGCGGTGGCGGCGGTGTCCCGGGGGCCGAAGGCGCCGCGTTCGAAGAGCAGCGCGACCACCGAGGGGGCGCAGGCCATCAGGAAGGCGGTGCCGAGCAGGACGACGGCCGCGGCCTGGCCGAGGTCCTTCTCCACCCGGTCGCGGGCGGCGGTGAGGTCCCCGGCGGCGAGCGCCCGGGCGACCAGCGGGAAGGTGACGGTGCAGATCAGGATCCCGGCCGTCATGGCGAGCTGGGAGACCTTGGCCGCGTAGTTGAGGTGCGAGATGGTGCCGGGCGGCAGGGCCGAACCGAGGAACCGTTCGATGAAGACCTGGGCCTGGCGGGTCAGGGTGAACCCGGCGACCGGCAGCAGCGCCAGCGGGATCAGCACCAGGGCGTTGCGGGAGCGGCGGCCGGTGCCGGGGCGGCCGGTGCCGGGACGCAGGGCGCGCAGGAACGGGACGACCAGCAGGCCGGCCATCAGCAGGCTGCCCGCGGCGACGCCGATCGCGGCGGAGCGCACGCCCCAGAGCGCCTGGCAGGTGAGCAGCACGCCGAGGATGCCGAGGTTGTAGGCGACGTAGATGCCGGCCGGTGCGGTGAACCGGTGGTGCGCGCGCAGGGCGGCGGCGAGGTACCCGGCCACGCCGAACGGCAGCACGGTGATCGCGGTGATCCGGGTGCAGGTGACGGCGAGGCCCGGGTTGGCCAGGCCGGGGGCGAGCAGCGCGACGAGCTGGGGGGCGCCGACCGCGGCGGCGAGGGAGAGGGTGGACAGGGCGAGCAGCAGCCAGGGCAGGGTGGCGCGGACGAGCTGGCGGACCGGGTCGGGGCCGTCGGGGTGTTCCTCGCGCAGCACCAGGGCGAGGGCGAAGGCGGGCACCATGAGGAAGGACATGGCGTCCTCGATCAGCAGCGGTGCGGCGGTCTCGGGGACGGTCCAGGCGACCAGGAAGGCGTCGGTGCCCTGGTTGGCTCCGAAGCAGCGGGCGAGCAGGAGGTCCCGGAGCAGGCCGAGCGCGGAGCCGGCGGCGCTGAGGACGGCGGTGACGCCGAAGGCCTTGGCGAGGAAGCCGCGGCGCGGGGCGGTCGCGGGCCCGGGGGCGGGCGGCGCCTGCCGGGGCGCGGGGAGGGCGGGGGTGCTGAGCGTGGTGGGCCGGTCCGTCGTCATGCGGTGGCCTCGCGGGGGTGCGCGGCGCGGGCGGCGAGGCCGAGGACGACCGAGGTCAGCACGGTGGTGGTGCCGCCGATGTCGGCGTAGAGGAAGTCGACGAGCACCCAGGTGAGCAGGGCGAGGGCGGCGAGGGCGGGACCGCGCGCCCGGCGCAGGCAGCCGAGGAGGAGGCCGAGGAAGAGCAGACCGTAGGCGACGATGCCGAGGAGCCCCTGTTCGCTGAGCACCAGGAGGTACATGTTGTGCGGGGAGAGCAGGGGCTCGCGCTGGAAGCCGATGGTGGCGTCGGCGGCGTCGCTGCCGGAGGAGAGCCGCAGCGGGGCGTGGCCGTCGCGCAGCTGCTGGAAGGCCTTGGGGCCGGCGCCGGTGACGGGGTGGTCCTGCCAGATCCGGCCGGCGGTGGACCACAGGTCGTAGCGGTCGGAGACGGACTGGTCGGGCGCGGCGGAGACGGAGCCGATCGAGCTGATCCGGGCGGTGACGCCGGAGCCGCCGAGGCCGAACCCGCCGACCAGGACGACGGCGGCGGCCGTACCGAGGACGGCGCAGCGGACGGCCAGCCGGGCGTCGGCGCGCAGCAGCAGGACGGCGGCGGCCACGGCGGTCGCGATCCAGCTGCCGCGGCTGAAGGAGACCGCGAGCGGGAGGGCGAGGAACGCGGCCACCGCGAACAGGGCCCGCCGCACCCGGGCGTCGCCCCCCGGGCCGCGTTCGCCGACGGCCAGGGCCAGCGCGGCCAGCAGGCCGTAGCTGACGACGGTGGACATCGCCATGATGTCCAGCGCGCCGAAGGTGCCGACGGCGCGGATCGGGCGGCCGGTGTAGGAGGCGCCGGTCCCGGTGAGGAACTGGTGGACGCCGACCACGCCCTGGATCAGCGCGGCGGTCACGAAGGAGCCGAGCACCAGGCGCTGGTCGGTGCGGTCCCGCAGGGCGCAGAGTGCGGCGGCCGGGACGAGCACGAAGACCTGGGTGAGCCGGACGAAGCCGGTGAGGCTGGTCGCCGGGTCGATCGAACCGACGGTGGCGACGGCGGCGGCGAGCACGACGGCGCCGAACCGGACGGCGTCGGCGCGGCCGATCGCGGGGGTGCGCCCGCGCAGCAGACCGAGCGCGACCAGGCCGACCAGGGCGAGCGAGGCGAGGTCGGCGGCGGTGACGTGGACGGCGGCGGCGACGTCCTTCTCCCCCGTCGGGACGCAGACCAGCAGCACGGTGGCGGCGGCGAGCAGGCTGGGGCGTTCCAGGAGCAGGCCCCGTGCACGCCGTAACAGCCGGTCGGGGCGCGGGGGTGCGGCGAGGGTCAGGACCACGGCGTTGATCAGCTCCCGTCCGGGTGGAGCATGAGGGCCGCGGTGCGGCACAGGATCTTGACGTCCTGCCAGAGGCTCCAGCTCTCGATGTAGCGGTTGTCGAAGCGGGCCCGGTCCTCGATCGAGGTGTCCCCGCGCAGGCCGTTGACCTGGGCGAGGCCGGTGAGGCCGACCGGGACCCGGTGGCGGTCCGCGTACTCGGGGTAGGCCTGGCCGAACCGCATGACGAAGTAGGGGCGTTCGGGGCGCGGACCGACCAGGCTCATGTCGCCGCGCAGCACGTTCCACAGCTGCGGGAGCTCGTCGAGGGAGCTGCGCCGCAGCAGCCGGCCGACGGCGCCCATCCGGTGGTCCTGGGAGATGTTCCAGCGGGTGGCGGACTCGTGCTCGTTGCTCGGCCGCAGGGTGCGGAACTTGAGGACGGTGAAGACCCGGCCGTCGAGCCCGGTGCGCTGCTGGCGGAAGAGGACGCCGGGGCCGGTGTCGAAGCGGACGGCGAGCGCGCAGAGGGCGAGGACGGGGGCGAGCAGGAGCAGGCCGGTCGCGGCGGCGGTGACGTCGAGGGCGCGCTTGGCGGCCCAGCCGGGGCGGCGCGTCGCGGCGCGGCCGACGCGCAGGCAGGGGAATCCCCAGAGGTGGTCGGCGCCGGCCAGCGGTCCGGCGCCGAGCGAGCCGTACTCGCGCAGCGCGGGGACCAGCCAGACCTGGCAGCCGAGCCGGGCGGCGTCGCGCAGGGCGGCGGCGGTCTCGGTCTCGTCGGCGGCGCCGGCGGTGGCGACCACGTGGTGGACGCGGTGGCGGCGGATCTCGCGCTCCAGGACCTCCCGGCCGCCGAGGACCGGCAGGTCGGTGTCGCCGGCGAGCAGCGGCGGGTCGGGGTCGAGGAAGCCGACCGGGCGCATCCCGTACTCGCGGCGCTCGCTGAGGGCGGCGGCGACCCGGCGGCCGAGCCGGCCGGCGCCGAGCACCAGGACGGGGCTGGGGCGGCTGCGGCGGATCCGGCGGACCAGGTGGTAGAGGACGGCGCGGCCGCAGACGGCGAGCAGCAGCTGGGTGCCGAGCAGGACGGTGAGCCGGGCCGGGGTGGCGGGGCCGGAGTCGGGCCAGAGGCTCTCCAGGCAGCCGGCCAGGCTGATGGCGAAGGCGGCGGCGACGACGGCCCGCACGGCGAGGGCGGGCAGTTCGTCGAGGACGGAGAGGGTGAGCCGGGTCCGGTAGAGGCCGCCGGCCAGGTTCAGCAGGATCAGCAGGGGCAGCAGGGCGGCGACACCGAGCAGGGGGTCGACCCGGACGGCGGGGTCGAGGGCCCGGTTGGCGGCCCCGGTCGCGGTGCAGAGGGCGAAGGCGTCGACGGCGACCAGTGCGACGGGCAGTGCGAGCCGGGAGCGGACCGGGCGGCGGTGCCGGCGGGCCGGCGGGGCGCTGCGGGCCCCGGCGGAGCGTTCCGGCCGGTCCAGCAGCCCGGTGGCGGGCCGGCCCGGACCGGACAGGGGCTGTCCGGGCCTCGGCACGCTGTCGTGGTCAATGGTCATCAGCGCACGAACTCCCCTGCTGTGTGCCCGGGGTGACGGCGTTCCGGTTCCGGTTGGCCCGGGGCGGCCGTCCCGGCCCGGTGGGCGCGGTCCTGACAGCGCCTGCTGCCGTTGACGGCATTCGGCTTTCTCGCGTATTCCCGGCGTGAAATCGAAACGAAGCAGGCAGAATCAGACGTTACCGAAGGCCGCGCTGAATGCTGGAAATCGACTTGCCATTTCATTCCAGCCGCCCATTAATAGGTATTTCTGATTGGAGCCCTCGTCCACAACCGGTGGAGGGTGCGAATACGGCAGCGCCGGAACGGCGGGGCATTCACGGCATGTGAAACGATCAGATCCGCTGCGGGACACGGGCGCGGCGCCGCCCCGGCACCGGACCGGCCCCCAGCAGGTCGCGGTAGAGGGCGTCGACCTGTTCGACCACCGATCGAACGTCATGGCGGGCCGCGGCGTGCTCGCGCAGCCTGGCTCCGCGTCGCTCGCAGTCGATCGGATCGGACAACGCCTCCGCCATTCGGGTGATGAGCGCGGCGACGTCCTCGGACGGCACCAGGGCGCCCGCGCGTTCGGACGGCGGGAGGCACTCGCGGGCCCCGGGAACGTCGGACAGCAGCACCGGCCGGGCACAGGCCATCGCCTCCAGCGGGGCCAGCGCCATGCCCTCCCAGCGCGAGGGCAACACCACCAGATCGGCCGCGGCCAGCCAGGGCCGCGGATCCACCACGTCACCGACCAGCCGGACCCTGGAGGGGTCGGCGCCCTCCCGGACCATGGCGGCCAGCCGGGCCTCCTCCGGACCGCCGCCGACCAGCGCCAGCCGGGCGGCCGGCACCCGGCGCTGCACCTCGGGCCAGGCGGTGAGCAGCACGTCCTGCCCCTTCTGGCGGCAGAGCCGGCCGACACAGACCGCGAGCGGGGCGGCCGGCTCCAGGCCGAGCGCGATCCGGGCCGCCCGGCGGTCGGCCGGCGCGTAGTGGCGGACGTCCACGCCGTTGGGCACCACCGCCCAGTCGGCGTGCAGGCCCGCCGCGACACCGTCGGTCCGCTCCTGGACCGAGACGCAGAGCAGCCGGTGCGCCCAGCGGGTCGCGTACCGCTCCCAGCGCAGGGTGGCCGCGGCCACCGCGCCGTCCACCGCGGCGAAGGACCAGGCGTGCGGCTGGAAGACGGTCGGCACCGCGCCGCGCACGGCCAGCCGGCCGGCCAGTCCGGCCTTGGCGCTGTGCAGGTGGAGCACGTCGGGCGCGGCGGCCCGGACGATCCGGCGCAGCCGCCAGGCCTCGGCGGCGGTGGCGGGGCCCGGCGAGCGCCGGGCGGGCCAGTCCTGGACCAGCGCGCCGACCGCGGCGGCCTCGTCGGCCAGCCGCCCGCCGCGCGGGCAGGCGACCAGCACCCGGTGGCCGGCCTCGCGCTGGCCGCGGACCAGATCGGTCACGACGCGGGCCACCCCGCCGTCGACCGGCTGCGACATGTGAAGGATCGTCATATGCACGGCGGCGAGCCTAGGGTGGCCGCGGTGCGTCGGGGGGCGTCGTCACCCGCAGGTGGCGGGGCGTCCACCCGTACGGCGTGCCGCTCGTACGGGTGGACGAACTCGTCGAATTCCTGGACGAGTTGAGGGGAGGGTCCGGAGGACCGGAACCGGGTGGACCCCCGGTGGGCCCCCGTCGTCCCCGGTGGGCCTCAGCGGACCTCGGCCGCCAGGGCGGTGAGCACCTGGTCGTGGATCCGGTTCAGGCCCTTCGGCGCGAAGGTCCGCTCGAAGAAGCCGCCGATGCCGGTCGCGCCCTGCCAGGTGGCGGTGACGGTGACCCTGGTGCGGCCCTCGCCGGCCGCGGCGACGGTCCAGGTGATCACCATGCTGGAGTTGGCGTCCTTCTCCACCAGCTGGTCCGGGCGGGGCGCCGAGACGGTGAACAGGCAGTCGCGGATCCGCTTCTCGGTGGCCTGGAGCTTCCAGTGCACCTGGGTGCCCGCGCCGGTGCCGCCGACCCGGACCTCGTACTCGCTGTACTGCGCGGGCAGCAGCTTGGGGCGGGTCACCCGGTAGTCGGCCAGGGCGTCGTACACCCGCTCGGGGGCCGCGTCGTAGACCCGCTCGGTGGTGGCCTGCACCTGTCCCATGGTCGTGCTCTCCTTGTAGGTCGTCCGGCACCGGGCTCGCGTCCGGGTGGTCTGGTCACCGGCCAGCAAATCACAGCGTGCCCCGTGCACCGGGCGGCGCCCTCCGCCCCGGCCGGACACGCCCTAGAGTGGCGGGTGTGCTCGAACAGGTGACAGCAGTGCGCTACGTCGACCCGCTGCGGGCCGGCGGTTCCGTCCCCGGCGTGGTGGAGACCGACGACCTGGGCACCTACGTGGTGAAGTTCACCGGGGCCGCCCAGGGCCGGAAGGCGCTGGTGGCGGAGGTGATCGTCGGGGAGCTGGCGCGCCGGCTCGGCCTGCGGGTGCCCGAGCTGCGGCTGGTCGACTTCGATCCGGCGGTCGCCGAGGCCGAGCCGGACGCCGAGATCCAGGACATCCTGCGGGCCAGCCGGGGGCTCAACCTCGGCATGGACCTGCTGCCCGGCGCCCGTGACTTCACGCCCGGCATGATCGGGGTCGATCCGGCCGAGGCGGGCCGGGTGGTCTGGCTGGACGCGCTCACCGGGAACGTCGACCGGACGGTGCACAACCCCAACCTCATGGTCTGGCACGGCAGGCTCTGGCTGATCGACAACGGCGCCGCGCTGATCTTCCACCACCGCTGGCCGGCGGCCGGGGCGTCGGTCGGCAGGCGCTACGACCTCAGCGGCCACGCCCTCGGCGGGTACCGGCCGGACGTCCGGCTGGCCGACGAGGAGCTCGGGCCGCTGGTCACCGCCGGGCTGCTGGAGGAGGTGGTGGCGCTGGTGCCGGACGCCTGGCTGGCGGACGAGCCGGGGTTCGGCTCGGTCGGGGAGCTGCGCCGCGCCTACGTGAACCACCTGGCGGCGCGGGCGGTGCTGTCGGCCGAGTGGCTGCCGGAGGGGTTCGCGACCCCGGAGCAGCTGCGCGAGGCGGAGCGGCGGCGGGCCGCGCGGACCAGGGCGGGCCGGCCGGCCTGGCTCCAGGACGTGCCCGACCTGCACGGCAGGCCGTCGGTGGAGACGGTCCGGGGGCGCCACTTCGAGTAGGCCGCGGCCCCGGCCGGTACGGGTCCGGGCACGCGGACGGGGGCGACGGGCGCGGCCACGCGGACCGGCGGCCATGCGGACCGGCGGGCGAACGGGGGCGGACACGCGGACGGGGGCGGGACCGTGGTCCCGCCCCCGTCGGTGCTTCAGGGTGTCGTCAGCCGGTCAGCCGCGGCTCACCGCCACCACTGGACCGCCTTCTCGGCGTTGATGATGCCGGCGCCGTAGAAGCCGTTGTCGTTCACGCCGCCCTCACAGGTGGCGGCCCAGGTGCCGGCGCCGCCCGGGTTGTACGGGCCCGACGGGCACGCGTGCGACTCGGCCTGGTTGGTCAGCAGCTCGGTGAGCTCCTCGGCGCTGGCCCACGGGTGGGTGCCGGCGAGCAGCGCGAGCACGCCGGCGGCGTGCGGCGAGGCCATCGAGGTGCCCTGCATGTAGCCGTACTTGCCGCCGGGGATGGTGGACAGCACGCGGCCGTTCTTGTCCGGGGTGTTCGGGATCTGGTACAGGCGGTCGCCACCGGGGGCGGCGACGGTGACCTTGTTCTTGCCGTAGCTGGAGTAGTACGACTTGTCGCCGTTGACACCCACGGAGGAGACCGCGACGACGCCGTCCAGCTCGGTCGGCAGGTTCAGGCAGTCCTGGGTGATCGGGCGCTCGGCCGGGGTGGTGTCGTCCGGGCTGGCGACGTCCTTGGTCTTGTGGGCCAGGTCGATGTTCTCGTTGCCCGCGGCGGCGACGTTGAGGACGCCCTTGCGCTGCGAGAACTCGACGGCGCGGCGGACGGCGGTGGTGATCGCCGCCTGGTCCGCGTCGTTCTGGCAGTTGAACATCCACGGGTCGACGAAGTAGCTGTTGTTCGTGACCTTGAACTTGTGCTCGCCGGCCCAGACGAAGCCGCAGATGGCGTACTCGGGGTAGATGAAGCCGCCGTCGTCGACGACCTTGACCGCGGCCAGCTTGACGTTCGGGGCGATGCCCTCGATGCCCTTGCCGTTCTTGGCCGCGGCTATGGTGCCGGCCACGTGGGTGCCGTGGGCGCCGTCGACGCCCGGCTGCCACGCGTCCCAGGCGGTGTTCGGCTTGCCGCCGTCGATGCAGGAGACCGACTGCGAGGCGTCGACGTTGGCGGCGAGGTCCTCGTGGGTGCCGTCGATGCCGGAGTCCAGCACGCCGACGGTGACCTTGTTGCTGCCCAGGGAGAGCTTGTGGGCCTTGTCCACGCCGATCTGGCGCATGTCCCACTGGTTGGCCCAGTAGGGCTCCTCGCCGGAGGCGGCGGCGCCGGTCGGCTCGGCGGCGACCTCGGCGGTGCGGTCCTCGGAGGCGGTGATGCCCTTGGTGCGGCTGGCACCGACCGACTCGACGCCCTTGGCCTGCCGCAGCTTGGCCGCGAACCGGGTGTCGGTCGAGCGGGCGATCACCACGCCGATCTGCTCGTAGGAGTACACGACGGTGCCGCCGAGGGTGGTGATCGCCTTCTCGACCTTCTGCACCTGACCGTGGTTGGCCTTGGTGTTGACGACGTAGCTGAGCAGCGGACCGGTCGTCGGCTCGGCCCCGGAGGCGGCGACGGCGGTGCCGGACGGCAGCGCGAGGGCGCCGGCGGTGGCGAGGACGAGGCCGACCGCCGCGTACCGGGTCCGGCTGATCCGAGGAACACTCATAGGGGTTGGCCCTCCCGAGTCGTCATGCAGCAACTGCGGTTGGCAGGTGCATTTGGAATGATCGGGACGCTAGTGAACAAGTGTTGCAATCCGCAAGAGGCAGTCACCCAATCGTCATAAGTCGGCCACCCGCGGAAGGTAGGGCTCCGCTTCTGCCGGGCAGCACGGGACGACCGGACGACAGCGGGCGCACACCGCGTCGGGAGGCACACCCTAGTCAGGGCTGCCGACCTGGGAACAGGCATCCGGGGCGGCCGGAAACGGCCAGTGGCGGATGGCCGCCATCGACGGGCGGCGAACGGTCAGATCGCGTACAGTCGGCGGGCGTTCTCCGCCGCGATCCCGCGGGCCAGCCGCTCGGCGTCGGCCGCCGTGCAGGCGCCGTCGGCGCGCCAGCCGTCCAGCAGGGTGCCCAGGCCGTGCCGGAACTGCGCCGCGCCGACCAGGTACAGCTCGGGCAGGCCGTAGGCGTCCGTGGAGAACAGCAGCTTGCCGAACGGCACCAGCTCCAGCATCTCGCCGAGCACCGCCGCCACCCGGGGGCCGACGTAGGAGGCGGTCAGGCCGAGGTCGGCGTACACCAGCGGGAAGGCCTGGGCCAGCCAGGCGGCCTGGCGGTGGTACGGGTAGCCGTGCAGCAGCACCAGGGGGACGCCGCTCGGCTCGGCGGCGCGCACGAAGCCGGCGAGCAGCGACGGGTCGGCCCGGTGCAGGGTGAGGTCGGGGTCGCCGAAGCCGGTGTGGAGCTGGAGCGGCAGCCGCAGCCCGGCGCAGACCTCCAGCGCCGCCCGGAGCAGCTCGTGCAGCAGCACCGGGTCGGCGAGCCGGCCGCCCCCGGCGCGCTGCCGGCGGTCGGCGGCGGCCGTCACCGCGGTGGCGGACGGGCGTTCGGCAGGCACCGCCAGACCCGTTCGGTAGGCCACCACCGACTTCACCGCGACGGCGCCGGCGGCGGCCGCGGCCAGCGCCTCGCGGACGGCCCGCGCCCACTCCCCGGGCGGGGCGGCGACGCCCTCGGCGACCGTCTCCAGCCGGACCACCTCGCGCACCCGGGCGCCGGCCGCCGAGGCGAGTTCGCCGAGCGGCAGCAGGGGCCGGCCGGCGGCGGCGGTCAGTCCGGTGTCGACCAGACAGGTGTCCAGGCCGGCGGCGGCCAGCAGACGGCGGGCGGCCTGGGGGGCGCCCAGCTCGCGGCGCCGGGCCAGGTACTCCCCGGCCGGCGCGTGGGCGGGCAGCCCGAGTGCGGGCGGGCACCAGCGGCGGACGGCGAGGCCGAGGGCGCTGTCGAACGGCGAGGTGCCGGGCGCGGGCGGGCGGTCGGACTCGGTCAGCAGCCCCGCCAGGGCGTCGTCGGGGAGTTCGGCCGTCAGCACGCTGTGGCAGTGGTGGTCGACCAGGGCGGGGAGGTCCAGCGGGGGCTCCAGGGCGTGTCCGGCGGTGTGCGGCGGCTCGGTGGACGGCGGACGGCGTGCGGTGGGGGCGTGCGGGGCGCGCGGGACGACGGCCGGGCACCCCGCCCGACGCCGCGCGCTCGTGCGACGCGAGCTGTCGGGCAGGCCCTAGTACCGCCAGCGGGTGGCGGCGGCCAGCTGTTCGGGGGTGGCGTCGGCGTACTGTTCGGCCTCGGCGCGGCGGACGGCCAGGACCGCCTCGTACAGCGGCTCGCCGAGAGCGTCCCGGAGGACGGCGGCGCCCCGGTAGGCGGCGAGCGCCTCCGCCGGGCCGGCCGGCAGCCGGGGGACCGTGCCGGGCTCGGCCTCGGCCGGGTCACCGGTGAACTCCGGTGGCAGGGCGAGCCGTTGGTCGAGGCCGGCGAGACCGGTGGCGAGCACGCCGCCGACCGCCAGATAGGGGTTGGCGGTGGCGTCGAAGCACTTGATCTCGGCGTTGGCCGTGGCGGCGCGCTCACCGGTGGAGCCGGTGACCAGCCGGAGCGCGGCCTCCCGGTTCTCCAGCCCCCAGCACTGGTAGGCGCCGGCCCAGTGCGAGGGGACCAGCCGGAGGTAGCCGGCCGGGCTGGAGCAGCCGAGCACCAGCAGTTCCGGCAGCGCGCCGAGCACGCCGGCCAGGAAGCCCTCGGCCTCGGCGGTGAGGCCGTGCGGGCCGGGGCCGCCGTGGGCGAGGTTGCGGCCGTCCCGCCAGAGGCTGAGGTGGAGGTGGCCGCCGTTGCCCACCGCACCGGCCTCGACCACCGGGGCGAAGGAGACCCGCAGGCCGTGCCGGGCGGAGACGGCGCGGACGGTGTGCCGGATCAGCACCGAGGTGTCGGCGGCCTCGACCGGGCCCTCGGGGGCGACGGACACCTCGAACTGGCCGGCCGCGTACTCGGGGTGGATCTGGAGCACGGTCAGGCCCTGCTCCCCCAGCGCGCGGAGCACGTCGCGCAGGTAGTCGGAGAGCTCGGTGAGCCGCTGCATGCCGTAGGCCGGGCCGGCCGTCGGGTAGCGGGGCTCCTCCTGCGGGGCGCCGGCCAGTGCGACCACCCACTCGACCTCGATCCCCGCCTTGAGCGTCAGCCCGCGCCCGGCGGCGGCGGCGACCGTCCGGCGGGCGAAGAGCCGCTGGCAGCCGGGGTGCGGTGCGCCGCCCTGGGTGTAGCGGTCCCCCGGCGCCCAGGCCCAGCCGGGCTGGGCGGCGAGCGGGACGATCCGCTCGACGTCCGGGTAGAGCCGCAGGTCCCCGGTGGGTCCGCCGATCAGCGGGCTGGTGACGATGGTGTCGTCGGCGAGGAAGACGTCGAAGCACGGGGCCGCGCCGACGCCCCACTGGGCCGCGTGCACGAGGCCGCCGAGCGGCACCCCCTTGACCCGGGCGACGCCGGCGTTGTCGACCCAGGTGACGGCGACCGCCTCGACCCCGGCGGCGCGCAGCCGGTCGGCCGCGGCCCGGGCGCGCTCCCCGCGCTCGGCCCGATCGTGCCGGGGCGACAGCACGGCCTCGCCGGCCCCGGGGGCGGACGGCGGCGCGGCCTGCGCGGCCTGCGCGGCCTGCGCGGCGGCGGACCCGCCGGACTCGGCGGACGGCTCGGGACGACCCGGGGCGACGGTTCCGGTGCTCATGGCCCCATGCTTCCCGGCCCCGCCGGGGCCCGTAACTCCCCTATCGAGTGGTCCGAACGGACGTCCGTCCACGCCGCCACCCGGACGAGTGAGAACCCTCCGCCGCGGCGGAGGAAACCGTGGCCACCGCCCCCCTTCCTACCGATCGGTAACTTCGCTACAGTGTCCGCACGCACCACCGCCGGGCCTCGGGAGCCGCACCGGCGGGGGCGCCGTCCGCCGTGCGGGACTCGCGCGGAGCGGCCGGCGCGTGGGGTGCGTTCGTTCACCGGCCGGTGCCGCGGACCGCGGCCCGGGCCGGGCTTCCTCCTCCGTGTCCGGAGCCGACCGGCCGTCCGGAACCGCCCCCCTCGCCCGGCGAGCTCCGGGCACCGGACGCCGTACGCCCGGGCACCACGGCACACCCGCAGCACCGCCGGAGCGGACCGGCGGCCGCGCGGTGGCCGCAACCGTCATCTCCCCGTCCCGCGCGCGGACCCTCCTCCGAAGGCGCGCCCCGGAGCGCGCGCGGACCTTCCATGACAAGGAGTCAGGACAGATGGAGCGTCCCTTCCCCACGGTCGCCGTGGTCGGACTCGGCACGATGGGCACCGGCGTCGCGGTCGCGGTCGCCAGGAGCGGCCGCCGGGTGATCGGCATCGAGGCCGACGAGGCATGCGCGGCCCGGGCGCTGGCCCGGATCGAGGAGTCCACCGCGCGCGCGGTGGACCGCGGCCGGCTCACGGCCGCCGAACGGACCGGGCTGCTCGCCCGGATCGCCGTCGGCCACGCGCTGGAGGCCGCCGCCGGGGCCGACCTGGTGATCGAGGAGGTCCCCGAGCGGCTGGAGCTGAAGCGGGAGGTCTTCGCCGAGCTGGACCGGATCTGCCCGGCCGCGACCGTGCTGGCCACCGGCACCACCGCCCTGTCGGTCACCCGGATCGCCGCCGCCACCACCCGCCCCGACCGGGTGCTCGGCCTGCACTTCTTCAACCCGGTGCACTCCATGAGGCTGGTCGAGGTGGTGCGCACCGTGCTCACCTCCCCGGGGACGGCCGAGGACGCCGCGGCCTTCGCCCGGGAGCTCGGCAAGGAGCCGGTGGCCGCCGGCGACCGGGCCGGCTTCGTGGTCAACGGCCTGCTCTTCGCCTACCTCAACCAGGCCGCCGCGATGTACGAGTCCAGGTACGCCACCCGGGAGGACATCGACGCCGCGATGCGGCTCGGCTGCGGTCTGCCGATGGGCCCGCTGGAGCTGCTCGACCTGATCGGCGTGGACACCGCCCGCACCGTCCTGGAGGCGATGTACGAGCAGTCCCGGGACCGGCTGCACGCACCCGCGCCGGTCCTCGGCCAGCTGGTCGCGGCCGGGCTGCTGGGCCGCAAGAGCGGCCGGGGCTTCTACACCTACGAGGCCCCCGGCTCCTCCCGCGCCGTCGACGCGGTCACCGGCCCGGCGCGGCCGGGGACGCCCGGCCGGGAGGTGCGCACCATCGGCGTCTGCGGCTCGGGCACCATGGCCACCGGCATCGTCGAGGTGTTCGCCAGGGCCGGCCACCCGGTGCTGCTGGCCGCCCGCAGCCGGGAGAAGGCGGAGCGGGCCAAGGCGCAGCTGGCGAGGTCGCTGGAGCGCTCGGTGGCCCGGGGCCGGCTGACCGGGGAGCAGCGCGACGCCGCGCTCGGACTGGTCTCGCCGGTCGGCCGGTACGACGAGCTGGCCGGGGCGGACCTGGTGGTGGAGGCGGTGGCCGAGGACCTCGCGGTCAAGCGGGAGCTGTTCGCGGTCCTGGACGGGATCGTCCGGCCGGGGGCCGTGCTGGCCACCACCACCTCCTCGCTGCCGGTGATCGCCTGCGCCTCGGCCACCTCCCGGCCGCAGGACGTGGTCGGCATGCACTTCTTCAACCCGGCGCCCGCGATGCGGCTGGTCGAGGTGGTCTCCACGGTGCTGACGGCGCCGGACGCCACCGCGACCGTGCTGGAGCTGTGCGCGAAGGTCGGCAAGCACCCGGTGGAGTGCGGCGACCGGGCGGGCTTCGTCGTCAACGCGCTGCTCTTCCCCTACCTGAACGACGCGGTGCGGATGCTCCAGGAGCACTACGCGACGGTGGACGACATCGACACCGCGATGAAGCTCGGCTGCGGGTACCCGATGGGCCCGTTCGAGCTGCTGGACGTGGTCGGTCTGGACGTCTCGCTGACCATCGAGCAGGTGCTGCACCGGGAGTTCCGGGAGCCGGGTCTGGCCGCCGCGCCGCTGCTGGAGCACCTGGTCGCGGCCGGCTGCCTGGGCCGCAAGACCGGCCGCGGCTTCCGCGACCACGCCCGCCGGTGACCGCCCCGCCGCCCCACGGGGGGCAGCCCGCCCGGCCGCCGTTCCGCCCGGAGCGGGCCGGCTGGAAGCCGGGCGCCGTTCCGGCGCACCGGCCGGCGCCGGTCGCGGGCGGTCCGTTCCTCCCCGCCCGCCGGACGAGGCCCGCGGCGCCGGGGCCGGGGACGTGTAGCGTTCCGGGCATGGATCGGGTTCAGTCAGTCTCCCCGCAGCAGTCCGTCCCGGCGCGCGACGGCCGGGCGTCCGGGACCGCCCCGGCGGGTCCGGACGGCGGCCCGGGCGGGCGCCGGGCGGCCGCGCAGCGGCAGCAGATGCGTCAGGACCTGGCCACCGCCGCCATGGAGCTGTTCGCCTCCCAGGGCTACGAGGAGACCACCGTCGACCAGATCGCGGCGGCGGCCGGGGTGGCCCGGCGGACCTTCTTCCGGTACTTCCGGTCCAAGGAGGAGGCGATCTTCCCGGACCACGACGACACCCTGGTCCGGGTGGCCGACCTGCTGGCCAGCGCGGAGCCCGAGGAGCACCCGCTGGACGTGGTCTGCCGGGGCATCAAGGAGGTGCTGCGGATGTACGCCTCGACGCCCGGCGTCTCGGTGGCCCGCTACCAGCTGATCCGTCAGGTCCCGACGCTGCGCGAGCGGGAGATCGCCGTGGTGGCCCGTTACGAGCGGCTGTTCACCCGCTACCTGCTGGGCCGTTTCGACACCGCCGGGGAGATCCCCTCGGGCTGGCAGCGGGCCGGCGAGGACGACTCGATGCTGGCCGAGGTGTCGGCGGCGGCCGTGGTCGCGGCCCACAACCACGTGCTGCGGCGCTGGCTGCGGGCGGGCGGGCGCGGTGACGTGGAGGAGCAGCTGGACCACTCCTTCGAGGTGATCCGGCGGACCTTCTGGGCGGCCAGCGCGCCGGGCGCGCGGCGGCGCGGTGCCCTGGTGGCACCCGGTGCCAGTGCGACGGGTGCGGAGCCCGCGACGGCGAGCGGACCGAGTGCCGGCCCCGGAGGTGAGGTGCTCATCACAGTCACGCGCACCGACGCCCCGCTGGAGCTGGTGGTGGATGCCGTGCGGGCCGCCCTGGAGGGCGCCAAGCAGGCCTGACGGCAAGCGTTTTCGCAGGCCGCAAGCGGTTTCCGGGCCCGTGTCGAACGATCGGCACGGGCCCTTTCCATGCCCTCCGGAGGCCCCTCGGAGGGCATCCCGGCCCGGCCGAATTGCTGGCACCGCGTGTCTTTACGAGTGGCACAGGGTGCCACTACCTTGTTACTCACCAGTCGCGGCGCCGCGGCTCCCCACCCGGCGCGCCGTCGTACCGGCGCTCCCCCAACCCCGGGAGCGACCCACCGCAGTGCCAGGCCGACGAGCCACCCGTCCACCACCCCGTTCAGCGAAGCCGGTGTCCGCTCCCGGCTCCCCCAGACGCCCTGTGCCCTCACACAGGTACGCCTTCGGAGGCAGCCATGAAGGAAATCCTCGACGCGATCCTCAGCCCGGACAGCACCTCGGCGGACCTCGCCAACGTGAGGCTGCCGGAGTCCTACCGGGCGGTCACGCTCCACAAGGACGAGGAGCAGATGTTCGCCGGCCTCGACAGCCGCGACAAGGACCCCCGCACGTCCCTCCACCTCGACGAGGTCCCGCTGCCCGAACTGGGCCCGGGCGAGGCCCTGGTCGCCGTGATGGCGAGCGCCGTGAACTACAACACCGTGTGGAGCTCGATCTTCGAGCCGGTCTCCACCTTCGGCTTCCTGGAGCGCTACGGCCGGCTCTCGCCGCTCACCAGGCGCCACGACCTGCCGTACCACGTGGTCGGCTCCGACCTGGCCGGCGTGGTGCTGCGCACCGGCGCCGGGGTCAACGCCTGGAAGCCGGGCGACGAGGTGGTCGCGCACTGCCTGTCCGTCGAACTGGAGTCCTCCGACGGCCACAACGACACGATGATGGACCCGGAGCAGCGGATCTGGGGCTTCGAGACCAACTTCGGCGGCCTGGCCCAGCTGGCCCTGGTCAAGACCAACCAGCTGATGCCCAAGCCCGCCCACCTGACCTGGGAGGAGGCCGCCTCCCCCGGCCTGGTCAACTCCACCGCCTACCGCCAGCTGGTCTCGCAGAACGGCGCCGGCATGAAGCAGGGCGACAACGTGCTGATCTGGGGTGCCAGCGGCGGGCTCGGCTCGTACGCCACCCAGTACGCGCTGGCCGGCGGCGCCACCCCGATCTGCGTGGTCTCCAGCCCGCAGAAGGCCGGGATCTGCCGGGCGATGGGCGCCGAGGCGATCATCGACCGCTCGGCGGAGGACTACCGGTTCTGGAAGGACGAGCACACCCAGGACCAGCGCGAGTGGAAGCGGTTCGGCGGGCGGATCCGCGAGCTGACCGGCGGCGAGGACGTCGACATCGTCTTCGAGCACCCGGGCCGGGAGACCTTCGGCGCGAGCGTCTACGTCACCCGCAAGGGCGGCACCGTCGTCACCTGCGCCTCCACCTCCGGCTACATGCACCAGTACGACAACCGGTACCTGTGGATGTCGCTCAAGCGGATCGTCGGCTCGCACTTCGCCAACTACCGCGAGGCCTGGGAGGCCAACCGGCTGATCGCCAAGGGGCGGATCCACCCGACCGTCTCCAAGGTCTACCCGCTGGAGCAGACCGGCCAGGCCGCGCTCGACGTGCAGCACAACCGGCACCAGGGCAAGGTCGGCGTGCTCTGCCTGGCCCCCGAGGAGGGCCTGGGCGTGCGCGACGCCGAACTGCGGGCCCGGCACCTGCCCGCCATCAACCTGTTCCGCGAGCTGGACGACCGGACCGTCCGGTCCGGCCGGGACGCCTGAGGCCCGCCCGATGACCGATCAGAAGCGCGACCGCCCCTGGCTGATGCGCACCTACGCCGGCCACTCGACGGCCCGGGACTCCAACGCCCTCTACCGGCGCAACCTCGCCAAGGGCCAGACCGGCCTCTCCGTCGCCTTCGACCTGCCCACCCAGACCGGCTACGACTCCGACCACGTCCTCGCCCGCGGCGAGGTCGGCCGGGTCGGCGTGCCGGTGGGGCACGTCGGCGACATGCGGACCCTGTTCGACGGCATCCCACTCGAACGCACCAACACCTCGATGACCATCAACGCCACCGCCATGTGGCTGCTCGCGCTCTACCAGGTGGTCGCCGAGGAACAGGGCGCCGACGTCACCTCGCTCACCGGCACCACCCAGAACGACATCGTCAAGGAGTACCTGTCGCGCGGGACGCACGTGTTCCCGCCCGGCCCCTCGGTGCGCCTGATCACCGACATGATCGCCTACACGGTCGGCAGCATCCCGAAGTGGAACCCGATCAACATCTGCAGCTACCACCTCCAGGAGGCCGGGGCCACCCCGGTCCAGGAGATCGCCTACGCGATGTGCACGGCGATCGAGGTGCTGGACGCCGTCCGCGACTCCGGCCAGGTGCCGGCCGAACGGATGGGCGAGGTGGTCGGGCGGATCTCCTTCTTCGTCAACGCCGGTGTGCGGTTCGTCGAGGAGATGTGCAAGATGCGGGCCTTCGGCCGGCTCTGGGAGCGGATCACCCGGGAGCGGTACGGCGTCGAGGACCCCCGGCAGCGCCGGTTCCGCTACGGCGTCCAGGTCAACTCGCTCGGCCTGACCGAGGCGCAGCCGGAGAACAACGTCCAGCGGATCGTGCTGGAGATGCTCGCCGTCACCCTCTCCAGGGACGCCCGCGCCCGCGCCGTCCAGCTGCCCGCGTGGAACGAGGCGCTCGGCCTGCCCCGCCCCTGGGACCAGCAGTGGTCGCTGCGGATCCAGCAGGTGCTCGCCTACGAGTCGGACCTGCTGGAGTACGGGGACATCTTCAACGGCTCCCCGGTGATCGAGGCCAAGACCGACGAGCTGCTGGCCGGCGCCGAGGCCGAGATCGCCAAGGTGCTGGGGATGGGCGGGGTCATCCCGGCCGTCGAGTCCGGCTACCTCAAGTCCGGCCTGGTCGCCTCGCACGCCGCCCGCCGGGCGCGGATCGAGTCCGGCGAGGACCGGATCGTCGGGGTCAACTGCTTCGACACCACCGAGGAGAGCCCGCTCACGGCCGACCTCGACAGCGCGATCATGGTCGTCGACCCGGCCGCCGAGCAGTCCGTGCTGGCCGGCCTGGAGGCCTGGCGCGCCCTGCGCGACGAGGCCGCCGCGCTGACCGCGCTGGCGGAGCTCAAGGCCGTCGCCGCCACCACCGGGAACCTGATGCCGGCCACCCTGGCCTGCGCCCGCGCCGGGGTCACCACCGGCGAGTGGGCGTTCGCCCTGCGCGAGGTGTTCGGCGAGTACCGCGCGCCCACCGGCGTCGGCGGCGCCCCGGTCGCGGTCGCGGCCGAGCCCGGCGGCGAGCTGACCGCCGTCCGCGAGGCGGTCGCCGCGACCGCCGCCGAGCTGGGCGCCGGCAAGCTGCGGCTGCTGGTCGGCAAGCCCGGTCTGGACGGGCACTCCAACGGCGCCGAGCAGATCGCCGTCCGGGCCCGGGACGCCGGGTTCGAGGTCGTCTACCAGGGCATCCGGCTCACTCCCGAGCAGATCGTCTCGGCCGCCGTCGCCGAGGACGTCCACTGCGTGGGCCTGTCGATCCTGTCCGGTGCCCACACCGAGCTGGTGCCGGACGTGCTGCACCGGCTGCGCCGGGCCGGGGTGGAGGATGTCCCGGTGATCGTGGGTGGCATCATCCCGGCAGCGGACGGCGAGGCCCTGAGGGCCTCCGGCGTCGCCGCCGTGTTCACCCCGAAGGACTTCGGCATCACCACCATCATCGGCCGGATCGTGGACGAGATCCGGCTGGCCAACAGGCTCCGGCCCTGGACGCCCGCCCCGGCCACGACCACCGGCTGACCCGGAAGGACCCCACCAGATGACCACCGACCGACTGCGCCCCCGCCGCTCCTGCCTCGCCGTCCCGGGCTCCAACCCGCGGTTCCTGGAGAAGGCCCAGGGCCTGCCCGCCGACCAGGTCTTCCTCGACCTGGAGGACGCCTGCGCCCCGGCGGTCAAGGAGAGCGCCCGGCACGGCATCGTCGACGCCCTGAACAACGGCGACTGGGCCGGCAAGACCCGCGTCGTGCGGGTCAACGACTGGACCACCCACTGGACCTACCGCGACGTGATCACCGTGGTCGAGGGCGCCGGCCCGAACCTCGACTGCATCATGCTGCCCAAGGTCCAGGACGCCGAGCAGGTGAAGGCCCTCGACCTGCTGCTCACCCAGATCGAGAAGACCATGGGCTTCGAGGTCGGCCGGATCGGCATCGAGGCGCAGATCGAGAACGCCAGGGGCCTGATCAACGTCGACGCCATCGCCCAGGCCTCGCCCCGGCTGGAGACCGTCATCTTCGGCCCGGCCGACTTCATGGCGTCGATCAACATGAGGTCCCTGGTGGTCGGCGAGCAGCCGCCCGGCTACGGCGCCGACGCCTACCACTACATCCTGATGCGCATCCTGATGGCCGCCCGGGCCAACGACCTCCAGGCGATCGACGGCCCCTACCTGCAGATCCGCAACCAGGAGGGCTACCGCGAGGTGGCCGGCCGCGCCGCCGCGCTCGGCTTCGACGGCAAGTGGGTGCTCCACCCGGACCAGGTCGCCGCCGCGAACGAGATCTTCTCGCCCTCCCAGGACGACTACGACCACGCCGAACTGATCCTGGACGCCTACGACTGGTGCACCTCCGAGGCCGGCGGCTTCAAGGGTTCGGCGATGCTCGGCGACGAGATGATCGACGAGGCCAGCCGCAAGATGGCGCTGGTGATCTCCGGCAAGGGCCGCGCCGCCGGTCTGCAGCGCACCTCCAAGTTCGAACCCCCGCAGGCCTGAGCCCCTCCGAGACCCGAGGAACCCATCGATCATGCAGTTCGGACGCACCTACGAGGAGTTCGAGGTCGGCGCGGTGTACAAGCACTGGCCCGGCAAGACGGTCACCGAGTACGACGACCACCTCTTCTGCCTCCTCACCATGAACCACCACCCGCTCCACCTGGACGGCAACTACGCGGAGCGGACCACCGACTTCGGCCGCAACGTCGTGGTCGGCAACTACGTCTACTCGCTGCTGCTCGGCATGTCCGTCCCGGACGTCTCCGGCAAGGCGATCGCCAACCTGGAGATCGAGTCGCTGCGGCACGTCGCGCCGACCTTCCACGGCGACACCCTCTACGGCGAGACCACGGTGCTCGACAAGTGGCCGTCGAAGTCCAAGGACGACCGCGGCATCGTCCACGTGGAGACCAGGGGGTACAAGCAGGACGGCACGGTCGTCTGCGTCTTCCGCCGCAAGGTCATGGTGCCGACCGCGGCCTACACCGCGGCGCGCGGCGGCGAGCAGCCGGGCCGGCCGGTGCCGCTCTCCTGACCCTCCGGTCCCCCCCTCATGAGAAAGGGGACTCCCGGGCAGGGAATCCCCCTCCGGACCCCGGACGGGCCGGCCGCCGTCATCGGCCGCGCCCCCACCCGGTTCACGGGGGCTCCGCGGAAGCCACGCCCGCGGAGCCCCCGTCCCCCACCCTCCGATTTTCAGTCGTTTTCCCGGCATGACAGGAGCCGCACGATGGGACGCCTCGCACAGACCGAAGGCCTCACCGAGATCCAGCGGGACATCCTCGCCACCGTGCGCGAGTTCGTCGACAAGGAGATCATTCCGGTCGCCACCGAGCTGGAGCACCGGGACGAGTACCCGGCCGCGATCGTCGAGGGCATGAAGCGGCTCGGCCTCTTCGGCCTGACCATCCCCGAGGAGTACGGCGGCCTCGGCGAGTCGCTGCTCACCTACGCCCTGGTGGTGGAGGAGATCGCCCGCGGCTGGATGTCCGTCTCCGGCATCGTCAACACCCACTTCATCGTCGCGCACATGATCAACGCGCACGGCACCCGGGAGCAGAAGGAGCACTTCCTGCCGAGGATGGCCACCGGCGAGGTCCGCGGCGCCTTCTCGATGTCCGAGCCGGGTCTGGGCTCCGACGTCGCCGCGATCACCACCAAGGCGGTCCGCGAGGGGGAAGGGGAGGGCGCGTCCTACGTCCTCAACGGCCAGAAGATGTGGCTGACCAACGGCGGCACCTCCACCCTGGTCGCGGTGCTCTGCAAGACCGACGAGGGCGGCTCCACGCCCTACCGGAACATGACCACCTTCCTGGTCGAGAAGACCCCGGGCTTCGGACCGAACCCGACCGTCCCCGGCCTCACCGTGCCCGGCAAGATCGAGAAGATGGGCTACAAGGGCGTCGACACCACCGAGCTGGTCCTGCAGGACGTCCGCGTCCCGGCCGACCGGGTCCTCGGCGGCGTCCCCGGCCGCGGCTTCTACCAGATGATGGACGGCGTCGAGGTCGGCCGGGTCAACGTGGCCGCGCGCGGCTGCGGGGTCGCCCGCCGCGCCTTCGAGCTGGGCATCGCCTACGCGCAGCAGCGCACCACCTTCGGCAAGCGGATCGCCGAGCACCAGGCGATCCAGTTCAAGCTCGCCGAGATGGCCACCAAGGTCGAGGCCGCCCACCAGATGATGGTCATGGCCGCCCGCCGGAAGGACGGCGGGGAGCGCAACGACCTGGAGGCGGGCATGGCCAAGTACCTGGCCTCCGAGTACTGCAAGGAGGTCGTCGAGGACTCCTTCCGGATCCACGGCGGCTACGGCTTCTCCAAGGAGTACGAGATCGAGCGGCTCTACCGGGAGGCCCCGATGCTGCTGATCGGTGAAGGTACTGCGGAGATCCAGAAGATGATCGTCGGGCGCCGGCTGCTGGAGGAGTACCGCATCGCCCAGTGATCCGCGCGCCGCACGGGCCGCCGGACGACGGGCGTGCGGGCCCGTCCCCGGCACCGCGCCGTGCCCCTGCCCGGTGGCCCGGTCAGCCCCGGGTCCGGCACGGCCGCTCCGGAGCGGCCGCAGGGCGTACAGCTGCTGTCACGCGCCCCGCGGCCGCTCCGGCATCCCCCTGCCACGCCCTCGACGGGCCCGGCGGGCAGTCCCCCGCGCCCGCTCGGGCACCCTCCCGCGCCCGGCTGAGACAAGCGTCACCAGCTTCGCCCGGTCCCTTGGGAACCGGAGCGGGGGGAGCTACGGTCGTATGGAAGGGGTGCACCTGCGCCCCTGGCAGGACACATGAACGAGCAGGCGGGTTGCCCACCCACCGTCTGCTCCCGATAGCATCCACCGGGACAGCAAGACGTCCCTCTCTTACCCGATCCCGCGGTGGCCCCCGTCCAGCGGCCATGATCCCCCGCGACAAAGGTCTTCGATGCCCATCAGCCCGTCCCCTCACACCTCCGTCACGGACCGCGATGCCCTCGCACCCACGACGGCCGGTCGTCGGCCCCGCGTGACCATCGCGCGCGGTGCCACCCCCTGGTTCGTCCCCACCCTCGCCACGGCCGCCGTGACCACCGCCCTCACCCGGCGCAGCGGCAAGTGGGCCCTGGCGGCGGTACCCGCCTGTGCGCTCGGCGCCGGCATGCTGTGGTTCTTCCGCGACCCCGAGCGTGAGATCGGCACGGGCAGAGTGATCTCCCCCGCCGACGGCGTGGTCCAGAGCATCGACGCGTGGCCGGACGGCCGGACCCGCGTGGCGATCTTCATGAGCCCGCTCAACGTGCACGTGAACCGGGCCCCGCTGCCCGGCACCGTGACCTCCGTCGAGCACGTGGCCGGTGGCTTCGTGCCGGCCTTCAACAAGGACAGCGACCAGAACGAGCGGGTCGTCTGGCACTTCGACACCGAGCTCGGCGACATCGAGATGGTGCAGATCGCGGGCGCCGTGGCGCGCCGCATCGTGCCGTACGTGGACGCCGGTACCAAGGTCGAGCAGGGCGACCGGATCGGTCTGATCCGGTTCGGGTCCCGGGTCGACACCTACCTGCCGGCCGGCGTCGAGGTCGGCGTCGAGGTCGGCCAGAAGACCACCGCCGGGGTGACGCGCCTTGACCGTGACTGATCCTGAGACGATCGTCGGCCTGGACGACGAGGAGACGGCCCTGCGCCGCCGCCGCTGGGCCCGCGACCGCGAGCTGCGCGCGCCGCGCTCGCCGCAGCACCTGTCCACCGCCGACTTCCTGACCCTGGGGAACGCCGTCTGCGGCTTCCTGGCGATCTACTCGATCACCACCGGGGTGCTCGTCCCGCACATCACCAACCCGGACGCCGCGCCGGACAAGCACAGCGCCGCCACCGCGGTGACGCTGCTGCTGATCGGCTCGATGTGCGACCTGTTCGACGGGCTGGTGGCGCGCAAGCTGCGCTCCTCCGCGCTCGGCGCCGAGCTCGACAACCTGGCCGACCTGATCAGCTTCGGCATCGCGCCGGCCTACTTCGTCGCGGTCTGGGGCATGGTCTCGCCCGGCTCCAACAGCCGCCTCTCGGCGCTGATCGCGCTCACGGTGCTGCTGGCCGTGGTGCTGCGGCTCGCCCGCTTCTCGGCCGTGAAGATGCGGCCCGGGGTGTTCCAGGGCATGCCCTGCCCGATGGGCGCGATGACGGTGATCGCCATCGTGCTGCTCGACCCGCCGTTCCTGCCCGGTCTGCTCGCCATCTTCGGCGCGGCGTACCTGATGGTCAGCCGGATCGAGTACCCGAAGCCGCAGGGGCTGCTGGCCACCGCGACGCTCTGCTGGATCGTCCTGTCGATCGGCTGCCTCGCGGCCTGGGCGACCGGCGCCCCCGGCGGCGACACCCTGCTGCACGTCGGCGCCTTCGCGCAGATCACGCTCGCCGCGATGGCCCCGCTGCTGGTCATCCGCCGCAAGGTGGGGCAGAAGGTCGGCGACGTCCGGGCCCGCCGCGCGGAGTCCCGGATCGGCTGACGGTCCGCACCGGACACACGGAAGGGCCCGGCTCCCCTGGGGG